>JAJPXK010000187.1 GCA_021205485.1 Clostridia bacterium
ATCGATAGCAAAGTTTATTTATTTTTCAGCGCACAGTTCGCGCAGTTTTTGCCAGAGCATTACCATTGCCATTGTGTCAAGTTTGCAATACGCCAAAAGGCTCTGGCGCAAGCGGTCTCTTTCTTCTTTCGGCATACCGCGAAGCGACAAATAAGTATCGGTTGCCTCGCCGCCGTTATGCACGTCTTCAAGGTTATGATAGTTTAAATCGGGGTTATCGGGGAACATAGCGGGCAAAACGCTCTTAATTGAAAAGCTGCCGCCCATAGCTTTATTGTAAACATAGCCGTTACGGAACACGTCCAACAAGTCGCGGATATTGCTCTCGATTTTAAGTAGCGTACCCGACAAATCGGGGAACATAGCCGCAAGTTCCTTTATGCGCGAACACTCAAACGCTTTATTATAGGCAAGCACGCAGGCGTTTTCGGGAATATTTGCAACAAGACTTTCGGCAATATCCCTTCTTGGATCGCGCATTTCATCGGCTAAAAATTCCTTATGCTGCAGCTCGCCGTACTCTTCGGTGATATAATGCAACGAATACTGGAACGGCACCTGCTGATAGGGCTTCTGCCCGTCGTACAGCGGAACGCAGTTCTGAAATGTCTCAAAGTCTAAAAAGTAAAGCGGATACCAAAGCTCGTTTAAAAAACTCTTTATACCCAAACGGTCGATATGCGGCGGCAAATCGTACACGGCGGTCTCCGCCTGTATGCGCTGTTTTTCACTTAAATGCTCGCCGCTTTTTAAAATATCGCTCAATGTTACAATGCCGTCGTTTATGTATTCACAAGCCTTGTCGAAGTTCATTCTGTACAAGTCAAACACGTTTGGCTGGGGTATATTGCGGGTGCAATAGCCGAAATAGGCGCAGTCGTAGGGCTTACTGCAGTAACCGCCAATAGGCATTTCGGGTTCAGTTTTCTGTTTTAAATACGCTTTGGCTTCGGTGGTTTTTGCCGCGACTTGCGTGTAATAGGATGCGATTTTGTCGGACACGTCCACGATTTTAAACAATTTATGTATATCAATATCGCCCTGTCGAACGTAGGTATTGTCTATATGCACGATATACGCACCTGTGATTTTAACGCCGCCGCTTTCAAGAACGTACTTCTGATAGGCGACGTCAATCAGATAAACTTCACTCACGTCCGTGCTGGACTTGACTTCGTAAATTTCGTAACCATCGCCGTTTTTATGAAGAATATCCGCGGCGCAGTAACAGCCGTTTACGTTGAACGCCGCCTCGCAGATATTCGTTTCCCCCGTTATCAGATACTTGCGCGTGTTTTTAAGCATCCGCCCGATATCTAACGAGCCGTCGTCCTTTAAAGCGGTTGCTTCCACATAATCGCCAAGCAAATTTTTGGCAAGGTCACCCACTTCGTGCCCTTCGGCAAAACGGCGAAGCAGCGCGGGGTCCTGCATCGCCTCCTCCTTTTTATACGTATCCATCCAAAGCATTTTAGGGCATTGGCAGTATCTTGTATACTTGCTTTTTGAAAGATTCATTTTATCACCCATAATTTTATATATAATATTATATCTTATTTGATTAGTTTAGTCAATATAGCTGTACCAAAAACAGTACAGCCGTCCTCTATTTTTTCTTATTCCACGTTGTTTATTCTGCAGCCGAATCCAAGGCGGGTTATCATTTGGATATTTTCCGTAAACAGAAACACTTGCCGTCCGCTGTTTGCCGCGTAATTGAGCACACCGCCTAAATCAAGAAGTCTGCTTTTATCAAGCCCGAATATGAGAAGCGGCTTTAGTTTTTTATAGTAAAACCTTTCGGCGATTTTGCCGATATTTACAAGACACATTAAATCAAAAATTGCCTGTTCGTTGAGGGATATGTCCGTATTAACGCCGTTTTTATCGCCGAGATACAGCGAGAAATCATCGCTCATAAAAAGCCGATTATCGTAAAAAGGAACGCTCGGCAAACGAACGCCGTCGCTGAAATGGTCGCTTGCGAAATGCTCAAACTGATACATATTAAACGCCGAGTGCCTTCCGCCCCTTTCGCTGAAATAGTTGTGATAGTATTTTAAAATATCGCCGTAGCCGCAGATTTCGTCAAAGCTATGACCGCAGCAGCCTGTGTAACGCGCGAAGTCGTAGCGGTTGACGAACAGACAGCACTCTTCCTGAATGAAATTTGAATAAAATGCGCGGTAGAATTGCTTGGGCGTTAAATTTTCGCCGTTTGCAGTTCCCTTTAAAAATCCAAGTTTATTGCCGCTGTTTATATCGTAACCGATAAAATAATCGGTATTTTCTTCGGAAAAGGCATATACATTTTGCAAAGTTGAAGTATCGGCAAAGGGGAAAGTCTTGCCGAAGATATGAAAGCCCAGCGCGGTATAAAGCGCCTGCTTAAACGCGCCGCATCTGTCGCCGACAATTATGTTTACCCCGTGGCTGAAATTATATTCTTTGTGTCCGATAACAAGTTTTAATATTTTCATACTTACATTATAACAGCGAAGGTGTACCAATTTTGGTACACCTTCGTAAATTAGTTCTTTCTTTCAATTATTGATTTTTCTTTATAGCCTTTTGGTATCCAAACCCTGTCATTATTAATTGTATCCCACGAAATCTCAATAATATCCGTTATTCCAGTCTTAATATATCTTTCCCAAGGTTCTTTAATTTCAAATAAATCTTGTCCTTCGGGCATTGCATTTCTGTAATTTCTATCTAATTTTTTTGCTTCTTCAGGAGTTACCACACAAGCAAAAAATTTATCATTTAAGGCTTGCGACAATTCCTGTTCATTTAATTTTCCCTGTCTGTTCAAAATGGAATTAATAAACACCCTTTTAGGAACAACGTGTTCGTGTCTCAATTTGTTTACATTAAATCTTTTTTTCTTTCTTATTTCTTCTCCATTAACATCAAAAGCCATTTCAAAAGCAGCTTTCGACCAATAATTGCATCCCCATATCTTTGCTTTAGGACTACCTGAAATCTTATTTTCAGTCCAATGCCAACCAATAGCCACTAAAATATCTTCCTTGGCTACCGCACTTAATTGATCTTTTGCATCATTACAAGAATACATAATATCACTTATCATAGATTTCCTAGAATAATTTTGGTCTCCAATCGTTACAATATCTTTTTCTAATTTTTCTTGTTCAGTCATTTTTCCCACCTCGTTAGTTTTATTAATCGCATTATAACATTGACACTGCCGTTTAGTTTAATACTTTTTATAAACTTTATCGAATGTTATTTATAAACATATTCGTGTTAAATAATAACAATATCACACCTTTACCAAATCAACCAGCTTGTCCAATTTGGCAAACCGTCCTTCGGTGTTTTCGCAGGTGTCAAAGAAATAAACCTCTTTACCTGTGGATAACGCCTCCTTAAGCAAATCTTCTATAGGGAAGTAAATATCTAAATACTCCGTCAAGCCGTAAATTACAAGCGGTCCGTCACATTTTTCGCCTATGTATTGCAAAAATTTAACATATTGCAGCCAACACAAAAAAATGTAAGCCATATAATCCCCCATACTTAAATCGGCTATGCGCTCTTTACCATCCACTTTTTTCACCGCCTTTAAACGCAAATCAGGAGTAATGGTAATATACTCCCCATGCCCTCGATGGATTGATATGTTTTTAAAATTTTTATAAAACAGTTGGCATTTTTGCTTGAAAATTTCAAATTGCTCCCCGCTTATGGCACGTTTACCGACTTTGTTGCAGTACTCATAATCCATACCGGAATAGTACTCACAAATCATATAGGGATATTCACAAATATTTATAAAATAATTGCCTCGCTCGATATCATTCACGAAGAACGCCGCCTTATCCACGAAAATCCCCATCTTTTCGGTGTACGTTAAACGTTTTCTGCCGCC
>JAJPXK010000216.1 GCA_021205485.1 Clostridia bacterium
GTAAAAGGCGCGGGGGCGTGCTGCTTTGTTATTCCGTTTTTTTTTTTTTTTATGTTAATGGGAGAAGTGAGTTCTACACTAGGTGTATCGTCGGCAGCGTCTTTTGTTATGCTTTTGCCGTTCTTCTTTAACTGGCAAGACGCCTTGAAGGGGGCATATTTATCCTGCAGATCCTGCAGCGAGGCTGTAAGGACCCAGTATTCTTCGGGTTTGAAGGCCTGTATCTCCCTCTCCCTGTCCACTATAAGGCGAAGGGCTACAGACTGCACCCTGCCCGCGGAGAGGCCGTTTTGTATGCGGTTGTTTAAAAGGGGAGAGAGCTTGTAGCCTACAAGCCTGTCCAAAACCCTTCTCGCCTGCTGAGCGTCCACAAGGTTGTAATTTATTTTGCGGGGATGCTGAAGGGCGTTCTGCACGGCTTTAGGGGAAATTTCGTTGAACTCTATCCTGTTTTCGCCCTCGGGGTCCAGCCCTAAAACGGTCTGCAAATGCCAGCTTATAGCCTCGCCTTCGCGGTCGGGGTCGGTCGCAAGATATACTTTGCCCGCCTTTTTTGCCTCGGCGGACAGCCTTTTTATTACTTCCTTTTTGCCCGGGGATTCCTCGTACCTCGGCTCAAAAATTTCTGTGATTTTTACGCCGAGGGTCTTTTCGGGCAAGTCGCGGATGTGGCCGCCGGATGCGTCTACCTTATATTTGCCCTTTAAGTATTTAGAGATGGTCTTTGCCTTTGAAGGCGATTCTACTATAATTAAATCCATATTGTATTACCGTGTGTAAGCCCCGCGGGGTTATATCGCTGCGTAGCGGTTTCCGCCAAGCCTTACTATAAGTTTTTTTACCTCTAACGACGAAAGATCGGCTAAAATTTCAAACGGGGCGCAGTTTAACTCTGCCGCCAGGCGGGTGATATGAACGTCGCCCTCCTTTTTCAGAATTTCAAATATGCGTTTTTCCGTATCGGTAAGCCGAACTGTGGTTTGCGATTTAAAGTCTAAACCAAACGCGTTGAAAATGTCAAGTATATTTTCGGTAAGATACGCCCCTTTTTTTATAAGCTTGTTGCAGCCTTCGCCCGACGGAACGCCTAACGAATAGGGAAAACAGAACACGTCCCTGCCGTAGCGGAAGGCGTATTCGGCCGTAATGCCCGCCCCGCTCTTTAAGGCGGCGGCCACAACCAGCGTCCCTTCCGAAAGTCCCGCCAGAATGCGGTTTCTTACGGGGAAGAGGTATTTGCGTGGCTGCACGTCGGGCAGGCACTCGGTTATAAGAAGGCCCTTTTCCTCTACCTTTTTAAAGAGCGCGGCGTTCGCCGACGGGTACACATAGTCAAAGCCGAAGGCGAGAACGCCTATAACCTTGCCGCCCGCGGCAAGAGCCCCTTCGGCCGCGGCGCTGTCCGCCCCTTCGGCGAGGCCCGTAACCACGGTAAACTTCTGCGTGAGCTGTCCGCTTATTTTTGAACATTCCTTTATCGTCTTAGGCAGGGCCACCCTTGAACCTACCACGGTAAAAAGCCTGGTTTTAAGCAGTTTTACATCCCCCTTGCAGTATAATACCGCGGGAGGGGTTATGGTAGACCGCAAAAGTTCGGGATAATCGGGCGAGAATATGGTTACGCAGGTTATGCCCTTTTCTTCAAGCGTCTTTAAATGCTTTTCGCATAAATCCTCGCTGTAAAAATCTTCCTTTATTTTATTATATACGCTTTCGCCGAAGGTTTTAATCAGATTTTGAGCATATTTTTGCTGCGGACGGGAATAAGCGAAGTTATCCGTTACCTCCTGCCTGTGCCTGTAACTCAATTCGGCTATGCTGTCCAAGGCGATAATATCCCTCTCTTTCGCGGAATAGTCCATTATACTTTCTCCGAGTCGTAGCTGCGGTAAGACGCCGCCTCCAGTATGTGGCGGGGCTTTATATCCGCCGACATGTCAAGGTCGGCTATGGTTCTGGCAACCTTTATAATTCTCGAACGGGCGCGGGCCGAAAGGTGCATATCGTTGAACGCCGCCCGCAAAATTTCCTCGCACTCGTAAGATAAACGGCAGTAGGCCTTTATCTGCTTTTCGCCCATGTTGCTGTTTGTCTCTATTTTATCGTCGCCGATAAAGCGTTCCCTCTGCACTTCGCGGGCCTTTTCTACCCTCTCTTTGACCTGCGCGCTCGTCTCTTCTCCGTTTTCGGCTATAAGGTCGTCGTACTTTACCGAGTCCATCTCTACCTGAAGGTCTATTCGGTCGAGAAGGGGCCCGGATATCTTGGAGCGGTATTTTTTAATCTGCGACGGCGAACACGTGCAGGTGAGCTCGGGCGAGCCGTAGTTGCCGCAGGGGCAAGGGTTCATGCTCGCGCACAGCACGAAGTCGGCGGGGAAGGTTACCGCCCCTCCCGCCCTGGTTATGGTTATAACGCCGTCTTCCAGCGGCTGGCGAAGAGACTCCAGCGCGTGGCGGGTATATTCGGGAATTTCGTCCAGAAACAGAACGCCCTTATGCGCCTTGGAAATTTCGCCCGCCTTTATTTTAACATTGCCGCCGCCGCAAAGCGATACGGTGGTAGCCGTGTGGTGAGGCGTGCGGAAAGGCCGCAACGTTACGATGCCCTCGTCGGAAAGTTCGCCCGCCACCGAGTGTATTTTTGTCACCTCCAAGGCCTCTTCAAAGGTCATGTCGGGCATTATGGTAGGCAGGCACCTCGCGAGCATGGTTTTGCCCGCTCCGGGAGGGCCTACAAGCAGAATGTTGTGCCCGCCGGCCACCGCTATCTCCATAGCCCTTTTGGCCACCCTCTGCCCCTTTACGTACGAAAGGTCGCAGTTGTACTTTCTAAGTTCTTTGACGTCGGTGTACTTTCTGCGGGGAACGGGGTCAAACGGCCTTTCGCCCGTCAGAAGTTCGGTGACCTCCTTTAAGGTGGAAAGGGCGTAAACGGTGGTGCCCTCTATAAAGCTCGCCTCGTTGGCGTTGGCTTCGGGCACGATAAAACGCGTAAAGCCCTTGTTTTTCGCAGAAATAAGCATAGGAAGTATGCCCGTCACCGCCCTCAGCGTGCCGTCAAGGGCGAGCTCGCCCATAAATACTACGCCGTCGGTGTCGGCGAGGAGCTGGTCGCTCGCCTTCAATATGCTGATCGCTATAGGAAGGTCGTAATGCGAACCCTCCTTTTTTAAATCGGCAGGGGCAAGGTTTATTGTGATTTTGTTGATAGGAAAGTTCATTATGCTGTTTTTTATGGCCGAACGCACGCGTTCTTTACTTTCCTTTATGGCGGTGTCGGGAAGACCTACCAGATCGTAAGCCACCATACCCTTGTTGATGTCTGTTTCTACCTCTACGGGAACGCCCTCAAGGCCGTTCAACGCAAAACTGTAAACTTTGGAAAGCACTGTCGTTTCCCCCTATAGTAAAAAATTTATCAAGAACATTCGTTCTCAAAAATATTATACTATATATTTTTGATAAATGCAATAAAAAAACTGTTGCAAACGTAAGTTTACAACAGCCTTTTTCAACTTATTTAATTTCTGTAATCTTTGCAGCTTTGCCTGTAAGACCGCGAAGGTAATAAAGCTTAGCTCTTCTAACCTTGCCGCGTTTAACTACTGTGATATAGGCAATCTTAGGGGAATGTACGGGGAACGTTCTTTCTACGCCTACGCCGAAAGACATTCTTCTTACGGTGAAGCTCTCCCTTATGCCGCCGTGCTTTTTAGCTATAACCACGCCTTCGAAGTTCTGTATTCTCTCCTTGGCGCCTTCGATAACCTTAAAGCCAACTTTTACGGTATCGCCTACGTTGAACGCGGGAACCGATTCCTTCATTCCTTCCTTTTCAATGGCTTCTACAAGACCTTTCATATTTAGCCTCCTGTAAGCGTTCGTGCCGTGTTGCGGCAGAGGACCGCCCGAATTTAAGTTACGAATGGTATTGTACCAAACTAAAAAACAAAAGGCAAGCTTTTTTATGTGAAATTTTGTATTTTTGTGAAAATCAGGACACACCCCTTGTTTGGCGTGCGAATTTGTACAGCTTAAGCCTCGCCGATATCAGGAAGATCCTTCTGCGCCCTTACGGGCTCCGCTCAGGATGACAGTAATGGCGGCTACGCCGTTCCTTTTCAGGATAATGGTAATGACGCCTGCCTACATTCCGACTAAGGCGGCAGAATACGCCCGCCGCCGGCTCATAATTCTTAATTCATAATTCTCAATTCTCAATTAAAACAACCCCCTATTCCATATATATAATATATGGCGGGGGTCATCTTCCTTCGAAAGCCGAAATAATGTGGTTTACTTCGCCGTTGAAAATTTCTATTATGTCAAAGCGGATGGTGCACGCGACGTTTCGCTCGGCAAAAAAGAATTTTGCCCCTAAAGCGTACTTGCGGCATTTATCGCGGGTGACCGCCTCTGACGGAACGCCGAAAATATCCGAAAGCCTTGTTTTTACCTCTATAAAGGCCACGACGTCGCCCTGGCGGGCGATAATGTCTATCTCGCCGAAGGGATTTTTAAAATTTTTCTTCAGAATTTTATAGCCCTGTTTTTTGAGGTACTTAGCCGCGAGCTTTTCGCCCTTTTTGCCTAATTTTTTATTCCGCTTATCCCTTTCGGCAAGCTCTTTCTTATCCACGTTTTACCTCGGGCGATATTAAATTATCTTGCTGTAGCCGTAGCTGTTCACCACGGCGTCTATTTTTATTCCCTTTTTGCAAAGAGGGCAGTCTACAGGCGAATACGATTTAAAGTCGGGAACGTCCTCCATGCCGAAGAGGGTAATTACGGGCACCTTGCTCTCGAAGCTCGCGCCGAAAACCGCGGCTATGCCTACGGGCTCGCCCCCGTAGTACGTCACGCCCTCGGCGACGCTCTCTACTGTTACGCCCGTTGAGGTGGAAGCCGTTAAAATAAGCACGTGCTTATTTTTTACGTACGGAAGAAAGTTGTCCCTTAAAAGCATCTTATCGTTATTTATCTCGGGGGATATGACCGAAATATTGCGGGAAATATTTATTCCCCTGCCCGAAAGTTCTTCCGCGAGGTACGCCCCTACCATCTTCATTCTGTCGAGGCTTATGATAGTCTCTACAGGGGTGCTGATAAGCATTCCCGCAAACATTCTGGCCGCCGCCTTGGCCGCGTCAAGCTGAGATTTCACCTTGGTCATATCCACGCAGTGGCTGATATGAGAGTGTTTTGTGGCAAAATGCCCGGGAATCACCTTGATGCTTACGCTGCGGTTTATGTTCGAAAAAATTTCGTATGCTCTGTTTTCCATAAAATGCTCCTGTATGTTCTCACGAATTTGTTTTTGCATTGCTGTGCAAAAACAAATTCCGTGATTTTTAAGACAAAACCAATCTTGTAAAATTACTGCGATTGTTTTTTTCTTCTTGCGGGCATACGTTTTCGCGTACGTTTTGCATGATGCCCGCAATCCATCTTTTTACCTTACAATGAAGAATATTGTATATTCATTATACCAAATAATAGAGTTTTGTCAACCCCGAAATTTAAATTAACGCCATTTTGAGGTGAACGTAAGGCGGTGGATAGGGCATATCCCGCAGCGTTTTATAGCCTCTATGTGAGCTTTGCTGCCGTAGCCCATATTGGTGGAAAAGCCGTATTCGGGGTAAATTAAAGAATACTCCTTCATAAGGTTATCCCTGTAGACCTTCGCTGCGATGCTCGCGGCGCCTATCGAATAGCTCTTGCCGTCTCCGCCTATAATGGACTTTTGAGGGATATCTATATCCAGCGTCATGTTGCCGTCGGTAAGAACATAGTCGGGCTTTACGGCAAGGCTTTCTATCGCGTTTTTCATGCACAGCCTTGTCGCCTGCAAGATATTTATTTTATCGATTATATCGGGCTCGACACGGCATATTGCCAGGGCAATCGCCTTTTTATGTATAAGTTCGGAAAGTTTTTCCCTCTTTTTTGCGGTGAGCTTTTTGCTGTCGTCTACACCCTCTATCAAATCGTCAAGCGGCATTATAACGGCCGCGCACACCACGGGGCCCGCGAGCGGCCCTCTGCCTACTTCGTCTACTCCGCAGACGTACTTTCCGCCGTCCGCCAAAACTTCTCTCTCGTAAATAAGTTTATCCATAGTTTAAAGCTTTAAATCAAGCATATCCGCGGGGCAATCGAGGCAAATCTTGCCTAAACGGCCCTTTCTTAAATCGTCTATAACGGCGTTGTACGCCCGTTCGTAGTCGTACTCGCCGCCGCGAAGAACAAAGCCCCTGCGCGAGCACACGCCGTCGAGCATGGCGAGCGGAGAAGTAAAATCTGTTATCCCGTACCGCTCAGCAAGCCGTTCGGGGTACTTTGCGGCAAAATCTGAAAGAAGCTCCAGCGCCAGATCGTCCATATCGAGGATATCGTCGTTTATGCTGCCTACGTACGCCAGCCTCTTCGCAAAAGTCTGGTTTTCAAATGCAGGCGGCATAGTGCCGGGGGTGTCCAACAACTCAAAGCCGTCAAGCCGTATCCACTGCTTGCCCCTCGTCACCCCCGCCTTATCGCCGGTAACGGTTCGCTTTGAGCCGGAAAGCAGGTTAATTACCGTACTTTTGCCCGTATTCGGAACGCCTAAAACCATAAAACGGAAGGTGCGTTCGTACCCCTTGGCCTGAGCCTTCGCCCTTTTTTCAGCGATAATTTTAGAAGTACCCTCCAGAAGGGCCCTTTTGCAGCCGCTCTGCGTTGCGTTGAGCTTTACGGCAAAAACGCCCTTTTCTTTCATAATTTTTATAAATTCGTCCGTTCCCTCGGCAAGGTCGCTCTTATTCAGCACGTATAAAACGGGCTTGTTTGCAAAAACCTGCTTCAATTTAGGGTTGAATGAAGACGCGGGGCAGCGGGCGTCTAAAACGTAAATCGCCCCGTCGCAAAGAGATGCGTCCGCCTGCATCATCCTCATGGCCTTGGTCATATGCCCGGGGAACCACTGTATATGTTTCATATTTTCTCCGTTAATTTAATGATACTTGCGGGGCAATTTTCTCAAGCGACAGATAATCTATCGGGCAGTCGGCGAGGGCAAGGCACCGCATCTGCTTAGCCCTTAAAAGAGAACGTTGAAAGCAAAGTATATCTACAGTTTCCCACAGGAAGACCCACGCCACAATTTCCACCACGTCGCCTATAATCTCCCGTTCGCAGGCGATAAGGGTTATTGCGGCGGCAAGAGCTATAACGCCGATTACAGCCATTGCTATTGCCAGAATAAGCAGCCGCCTCCGCTCTAAAGAGTTGCTCTTGTACTGTTCGGCGTAGTAGCTGTGTATGGCCGACGTGTAAACTTTCTGCTCGTCAGCCGTAATTTCGTCGCTGTGAATTTCCAGCCGAACGCGCTCGTCCGCCTTTAAGGGGCGCACGCTCGTGTCTATAAATTCGGCGACTTCGCTGTTTATCACGCTGTTGGAACTTGAGCTGTAGGGCGACAGAAAGTCGCTGTCGTCGCGTACGCAAAGCTCTACCACCGCCCTGCCGTCTTCGTCGCGGCGGAACTCCCTGCCCGCGTTGCGGGCTTCTATATTCTGTTTGATTTCTTTAAATGATTTAAGCATATATGCCGTCCAATTTTAATTTTCAACAGATAAATCCATATGAAAACCTTCGTGCTTGCAGGAAGAAAATTGCAGCTTGCCGTTTTTGTAAAACGCCAGGTCGTCAAGGTATTCAAGGGCGTAGTCGTCTTTAAACTGCATAAGCCAGTTTTTTGTAACATCGTTAAGTT
This sequence comes from Clostridia bacterium, assembly GCA_021205485.1. GTDB lineage: Bacteria > Bacillota > Clostridia > Christensenellales > Borkfalkiaceae > Coproplasma. Next base: position 7,759 of record JAJPXK010000216.1, read on the forward strand.
TAAAGTAAAACACTTTCGCAAGGCTGCCCGACGTTGTGCAGTGCCAGGTATAAGTGGCCTCGGTACGGTTTACATAGGGCTTTAACGGCAGATACAAATCATCGTCCAGCAGCGCTAAATCGGGGCGTACGTCTGTACTCGCTACACGCTTTTCCAAATCCTCTTTCGCGTCATTTAAAAAACCAGCGGCAAAATAGATGTGCCACAATGCGTGAGAACCCTGCCTGTACTTCATCTTATCCTGCGCGTACATATCGCAGGGGAACAGCGGACGCTTGCTCTTTTTATTGAAAAGAGCGTCCACTTCTGCCTTTATATCGTTAAAGAGCCAATCAAAGTCGGGCATCGCGGCCTTTTCCTCTTCTGTAAGAAGGTCGTACTGGCTGCGACATGAGTCGTACTGTTCGTCGTACAGCTTTTTGTAGGCGATATCGGCAAGCTCTTTGTCCAGATGGCTGTTTAAACAAAATCCGCCGTCGTAAAGACCCGTCAGGGAGAACTCGTCGCAGCCGTCGTATTTTTGCAAAAGTTCGGGCATTGAAATGTGTTCGAAGTCGGCGGCGAGCTTAAATTCCTCTACCGTGGCGTAGCCGTCTACACTGTTTACCGCAAGCAAACCGTCCCTGATAAAACCGTTCTTCTGTAAATAATCAACAGCCGTATTGTATTTAAGCTTTATACCGTCCTCGAAATCTTTTACACCGTCGTTTTCATAAAGGCGGTAATCTGCCAGCTTTTCGCCGATTAAGGCGTTGACTTCGTTTTCAGGGAAGGGGTCCCTTTCAAAATTAAATGCCTTGCCGTCCTTTATAAGCTCAACGGTTTCAGCAGTGTACTTGCCGCCGTCGAACATAAGAGATCGAAAGGTTTTTATGTCAATATTTATCATTTCAATCGAGTATATAAGCATTTACAATCTCGCCGACGTAGGCGGTATGGATATCGCGGCTTCCGTTATCTATAGGGTAGCACTTATCCAATACTTCGGCTGGCATCGCCTTTTCGTCCTGTTTTTGAACGTAGATAAGTTTACATTCAAGCGTTAAGGGCAGTTGCTTTATCGCGGGGGAGCTTACGCTTACGCCCTTTACAAGCTGCAGGCCGTACTCCTTAGCCTTGTCTGTATCCCTGCCCGATTTTACGCCGCAGCCCTTTAAAATTTCCAGTGGTTCGCCGTTGTAGGGAATACATACAGTAAATTCGCCGTTTTTGTCTAAAAATTCTTTGCTGTAACGGCTTTGACGCACAAATGTGGTAAAGATAGGTTTGTTCCACTCAATGCCTAACGTACCCCAGGAAATCGTCATGCAATTAAACTTGCCCTCAGCCGATACCGAAAGAAGGGCTCCGCCCTTGACTCCCCTTAAAATCTCGTTCGCGTAGTCAAATACTTCAATTTTGGTCATAATTAAAGCCTCCTCTATGTAAGTTAATTTAATTTTATCGTAACGTATCTGTTTTCGCCTGCGATTTCGTAATAACGCAAAACGCCGCTTTGATAAAGCGCCAGGCCCTTTAATCCGAGCTTGCCGTTGTACAGATTTTCATTTTCCATAAGCTTAGCTTTAAGGTATGGCGTAAGCCTGAAATAGAACGTCTTAGCCATGGCCCCGCCGCCCGTGCCGTGCCAGCCTTCGTCTACCGTAACACGCTGCAGATAACGTTTAAACGGGGCATATTCGGGGGTGTTCAGCTCCTCTGAAGGGGCATGTACAACGCCGTCGTCGTCAATGCGGTTTATCATCATCTCGGTAAGTTTATCCCGTTTGTACGTACCGTACCTCTCCATGCAGAGGTCGTAATACTCCTGCCACTTTACGCCCTTATAGGGGCAGCCGAGCGAAAAGCCGTCGCATTCGGGGAATGCGTCAAACAGCTCTTTCAGGTCGTCATACTCGTACTCGTAACTCTCTTTTTTGCAACCCGCGGCAATGCCTAAAAAGGCGTAAAGCTGCGACTGTGTTTCAAATCTGCCGCTTAAACCGCTTAAACTGTACGCGGTGTAGCCGTTTTTATAGATTACGGGGCGGGGCTGCCTCTTTTTGTAACCGTAGCTGTAGCCGGCGAAAAATTGCTGGCCGCAAAAGACAAACTGAGCCAGCTCGCCGCTTGTGTGAGTTTTATTTAAAACAGCCGTTAAATCGGCCATAGTACGCACCTGATTAGGCAAAAGGTCGGGGCGGACTTTTTCGGTAATTTTACGGCTCTGCCATTTTCGCCATTCGTCCACCTTGCCATGGTCGCCCGATAACAGCACGTCGGGAACTTTAACGCCCCTGTATTCCGCGGGGCGGGTATACTGCGGGTACTCCAAAAGGCCGTCCGAAAAGCTTTCGTCGGTTAAAGAATCTTTGGATATTACGCCGTCCACAAGGCGGGATATACAGTCGCAAACCGCCATAGCGGGTATTTCGCCGCCAGTCAAAACGTAGTCGCCTATGGATATTTCCTCGTCGATAAAAAGGTCTATAGCCCTCTGGTCTACGCCCTCGTAGTGGCCGCATAAAAGCAGAATTTCGCTGTTTAAAGAGAGCTCTTCGGCCTTTTTCTGAGTAAACGTCTTACCCCTCGGCGACATATAAATCCTGCGGGCGGTATGTCCGGGGTCTGCGGCCTCTATCGCCGAGCCTATCGGCTGAGGCATCATAACCATTCCCGCGCCGCCGCCAAAGGGATAATCGTCGCACTTTAGGTGCTTATTTTCGGCATAGTCCCGTATGTTTACTATATTTATTTGTAATTTTCCGCTCTCCTCCGCCCTGCCTATTATGCTCTCTTTAAGGGCCGCAAACATTTCGGGGAAAAGGGTTAAAATTGTTATTTTCATAAAAAGTCCACTCGCGAAAATCTTTTTGGCTTGCTGTCCAATAAGCAAATTACAGCGTGGCGACCTGTTTAAAACGTTCTTCGTTTACCGTTACAACGCCCTGTTCTACGTTTATGTCGCAAATTACGCCTTCGGCGGCGGCGAACAACACCTCTTTGCCGCCTATCATAACGGTGTAAACGTCGGTGCGGGCGGGGGTAACGTCTATCACCTCGCCTAAAAGCTTTCCGCCCTCGGTTACAAGCTTACACCCTATAATATCCGCGATATAATACCGCCCTTCGGGCAGTTCGGGGGCGTCAAGGCGGTCTACCGTGACCTCCTGCCCGCGTAAAAGCTCGGCGGCGTTTCTGTCGGCTATGCCCCTTAAGGCGAGGTAGCAAAACCCGCCTGCCGCCCTGCACGAAAGCACTTTGTACTTTGTTTCGCCTATATATACGTAGGAAAAAGCCTTTAAATCTTCCTCGGTGTCGGTAAGGGGATTCACCTTGATTTCTCCCCTTATGCCCTGCGGTTTTAAAACGGTCGCAACCGTAAGACGGTCAGTCATTTCATTCCTCTCAAAATTTAATAAGGTTAGCAAAAAAGCCGCGCTGCAAGTTTCGCACGGCTTTTTGTCAAGGCAAAATTATTCGTCTTTGCCCTTGATTTCTACTACATATTTTTTGCTGCCTTCGGGTGTGGCAGCCTTGACAAGCGTGCGCAGAGCCTTGGCTATTTTACCCTGTTTGCCGATAACCTTGCCCATATCGGAATCTTCAAGGCGAACGGTAATTTCTATGCAGTTTTCCTTTTCTTCTTCCGTATATTCTATGGCTTCCTTATTCTCGGCAAATTGCTCGACAACATATTTAACAAGTTCTAACATAATCGAAACTCCTTAAAAGGCGGAAAATTATTCCTTCTTCTTTTTATCGTTGGTCTTAGGCGCCGAAAGTTTATCGCTCTTTTCTATAACGCCCGCGGTTACAAGGTAGCTTTTTACCGTTTCGGTAGGCTGTACGCCCTTAGAAAGCCAGTCTTTAGCTTTGTCGGCATCGATAACTATTTCTGCAGGGGTCTTGAGAGGGTCAACATAACCGATTTTGTCGATATATTCTCCCGAACGCGCCTTTCTGCTGTCTACAACTACAATGCGGTAGAAGGGTGATTTTTTATCGCCCATTCTGGTAAGTCTCATTTTTACTGCCATTTTTTTAACTCCTTTAAAAAATGTATATATAAATTTTATTCTTTGTATTAATCGTAATGAGGTAAAAATTATTCAAAAATAACGTTATTATTTTTAAACAACTTGTGTGGCGTTCTTGCTTGGATATCCGCGAGCCGCAGCTCGATGCTGCTATCTGCGCCTTATTATAGTAAACCCTTCAGTCTGCTACGCAGCCAGCTCCCCTAATAGGGGCGCCTCAAATGCGGTGCACTGAGTGTCGCTACGCTCGCGCGCGAAGATCTTTCGACTTCACTACGTTTCGCTCAAGATGACGTGCTTGGTTGTCCGTTTACAATAAGGTATATCGCTTTTTATCAGAACGGTAATTTACGTTTTCCGTTTTTAAGCTGCTTCATAAGCGTTTTTACCTGGTCAAACTGCTTTAAAAGCTGGTTAATCTCCTGCACGGTGGTGCCCGAGCCCGCGGCGATGCGGCGTTTTCTTGAAGCGTTTATTATGACGGGGTCTTCCCGCTCTTTCATCGTCATAGAAAGTATTATAGCCTTGGTGCGTTCCATCTTCTTTTCGTCGATGTCGTCGGGGTTTACCTTTCCGCTCATGCCGGGAACCATAGCCATAACCGACTGCATGCCGCCCATCTTTTTCATACTCTCAAACTGGTCAAGATAATCATTTAAAGTGAAGGAATTATCCCTCATCTTCTGCTGCATCTTTTTGGCGTCTTCTTCGGTAACGGCCTGCTGAGCCTTTTCTATCAAGGTTAAAACGTCGCCCATGCCGAGTATCCTCGACGCCATTCTGTCGGGATAGAAGGGCTCTAAGTCCGAAAGTTTTTCGCCCGTGCCGATAAACTTTATAGGCTTGCCCGTAACCGCCTTTATAGAAAGGCAGGCGCCGCCCCTTGTATCGCCGTCCAATTTGGTGAGGATTATGCCGGTAATTTCAAGCCGTTCGTTAAAGGTCTTGGCTACGTTTACGGCAACCTGGCCCATCATAGAATCCACTGTAAGCAAAATTTCTGATACTTTCACCGCGGCGCAGATATCTTCAAGCTCTTTCATCAAAGGCTCGTCAATTTCCAGCCTGCCCGCGGTATCTATTATAACGGTGTCGTAACCCTGAGATATGGCGTATTTAACGGCCTCCTGCGCGGTTTTGACGGGCGACTGCGTACCCTTTTCAAATACCTCCGCCCCCGCGTTTCTGCCTACCACTTTAAGCTGGTTAATAGCGGCGGGGCGGTAGATGTCGCAGGCGACTAAAAGAGGCTTTTTGCCGTTCTTTTTAAGGTGTACGGCAAGCTTTCCGCAAAGGGTGGTCTTGCCAGCGCCCTGAAGGCCGCACATCATAATAACCGTAGGGGGCTTAGGAGCGACAATGAGCTTTGAATTGGTACTGCCCATTAAAGCTATAAGCTCTTCGTTTACTATCTTTATAACCTGCTGCGCGGGGTTGAGGCTCTTTAAAATTTCCTGCCCGACGGCTTTTTCCGAAACGTCGGCGCAGAATTTTTTCGCAACCTGAATGTTTACGTCGGCCTCCAATAAGGCTACGCGGACTTCGCGCATGGCCGACTTTATCTCAAGATCGGTCAATCTCCCCCTTTTGGTAAGTTTAGAAAATATATGGTTTAATCTTTCTGATAAAGATGAAAATGCTGCCAAGTTAAAATCTCCCGCATGCGGCGACCGCCGCAATTAATTTACGTACCGCTCTTATCAAGAGCCTGTGTCGCTTCCCCTTCGTAATCTCTGTTTAATATGGAGGTAAGTTCTTCCTGCCCTTCTTTTAAATCGGGGTGTTCGGCAAAAAACCGTTCGCTCCACCTGTTTATATCCGTAAGTAAAAAGGATTGCTCAAGGCATATTTGCGTAATAGTTTTTTCAAAGCCGAGTTTATCTTCGTAGGCCTGCAACTGTTTTTTACAGCCCGCGAGGCAGTCCGACACGGCTTGCCTCGATATTCCCTTCTGCTCGGCGATTTCCGATACCGTAAGGTCAAGGTTGAAATATAAATCGGTGATTTCCCGCTGCGTAGACGTCAACAGGTTCCTGTACCAGTCCCACAGCCGCATAAAACGCATATTATCCATAGTTTATGTCAAGCAAATTTACTTTACAAGCATATTAACATTTTTAAAGCCGCAATGTCAAGCGAATTAACTTGACAAATTAAAATTTTATTAAATTCCTCAATAATAAAATAAAAAATTTGTTAAATTTGTTCACAGCAATTTATATTTTAACAAAGTTTAGCGGGCGGCAAATTAGCCCGACAAAAAATTGACTAAAAAAATTCAGGGTGTTAAAATGTTATCGTTCCGTTTTTAAAGTGTCGGAAATAAAAGAATATAGGGCAGTGAATTATGTACAAAGTGATTAACGGGGTCGCCTACGATACGGCAGACTCCACTGTTGACAAAAAATTCACCTACGGCGCGCCCGGCGATCCCTGCGGCTATGAAGAGACTTTATATATTACGAGAGACGGGCACTATTTTGTTTACACATTCGGCGGTAAACAATCTAAGTACGCAAGGGAAGATATACATCCGATAGAGCGCGAGGAAGTAAAGCATTGGATACTCTCCCGCGGAATAAATTAATAGTTTTTTGTCAAAAGCCTTGCGGTGAACCCTTCAGCGGTCGCTGCGGGGTTTTATATTTTTTATCGCATTTTTTATTAGCGGGAGCCGGCGGCGTCAGTTGACTAATGAGGTGTTATCGCTTATTTCCACCTCATTCCCCCTTCCAGGGTACTTTCTACTGTGTATGCTACGCTACCCTCAAGGGGAAGGCAAGGGAATGGCCGCTAATCTGTCATTCTGAGCGTAGCCCGTCAGGGCGTAGCCGAAGAATCTCCTTACAACCTTATTCTTGCGAGGGGATCCTTCGACTTCGGGCTATCGCCCTCCGCTCAGGATGACATAGAAGGAATAAGGCCCCCTTATCAGGGGAGCCTTAATTACGATTTACTTATTCCTAACTGAACGGTTTGGCCGCCGCTGTCAATCCTGATATAGTACTTTGTTTGTGACGAGGCGGTGAACGATACGCTGCCGCTGCCTGTCGCTATAGGGCTGCTTTCATCGGAAGTATACATTATTATCACGGCCGAATCAAGGTCGCAGGTTATATTATACGTTCCCGTTGTATTCCACGAATATGTCGTACCGTATAAGGTACTAAATGATATAGAACTGCTATAACTCCAGCCGCCGCTACCGCTATTAGTATAATAAGTAGTACTACCTGTTTCCAAAACATAATAAAAATATCCACCCTTGTTGGTATTATAGCGAGTTTTTTCAAGGTCAAATTCATCATCGTACAAATCGTTGTAAGCCAAGGGGTCGTCGCCGTCAAACGTGTACACGGCGGTGTCCTGACTGTATCCTAAATCGCCGGCCTGCCAGTTTACCATATCTATGCTTGGTATTCTATTACCGATAGAAGAACTGTCTTGTTCAAGATAGAAGCATAATGGCGCATAACCAAGTTCGATTGTAGATATTGTCCAGTCGCTCATAACGCCGCTATTATTTTCACGGGTTATAGTCGTCCTGTAAACGCGGTAAATATATTCGCCCGGCGGTATCGTCGGGTTACCTTCTTCACCAAGGCAAATGTCGGTTGTGTAAATATATGCCAAAGTATAAGTATTTCTGTTTGCATAGTAATTATCTTCGGGCGAACGCACTATAAATGAAGAATCCCCGAGCAAACTGCTTACCGTACTGGAAATAGTGGTATATGTATTATCCATACTGCCGTAAAAACTATGCGAATAACGTCCATTTGAATTTCCATAAAAACGACTATTAAGGTTGCTATATATATTAGAACTTGTATCGTTCATTTCGGCTACTATGGCAAGTATCAGCGCGCTTTGCTCCCAAGTGAAATCTGCCAGTTCCACCTCCAATTCGGCATTGTCTTTCGTCGTAGTGTCGCTGTAACTCCATGTCGCGGCGACGGTTCCTATCGAAAGCGTAGCGATAATACAGGCGAGAATAATGGCGATTTTAGAGGAAAACCTCATTCCTTCTTCCCTCCTTCGTCCGATTTATCCGTCGGGGTATACGCTCCGTCGCCCCGCAGTTCAACCATATCGTAAAATCCGTTGTCGGTTGGCCTGTCGGTTTTTATAACCTCTACGGGGTCGTAGAATCCATTGTTCGCCGCAGGCGTATTCTTTGCCTTGCCCTTCCGCTTGCCTTCCGCAGCGCCTACGTTGCCCGCGGCCGCAGAGTTGCCCGTAAGATATGGCGCCGTAGGCGCGGCAACCCTTCCGCCCTTTTCAAGCCTCTCTTTTTCTATCTCTAAATACAGCTCGTAATCGTTGATCTGCCCTATTTCAACCAGCCTGCGGTATTTGCTCTTGCCTATATTATTTTCAAGTATAGGCAGACCTATCGCCACTGCCACCATTAAAAGTACGCACAGCCAGCCCGCAGGCGACTGCATAAACAGCACAAAACTGCCTACAAAGCGTATGCGTTCGCCCCTGTATATGCCCTTCATCTGCGAATATTCCACCTTGTACGTGTCGGAATACTGGTTCGCGTCTCCCCTTAAGGTGAACAGCCTGCCGTCGGGGTGTTCGTCGTCAGGTTCTTCTATGGCTATTATGCGGTGGATAATCAGCTCGCCCTTTAATTCGTATACAACTACGTCGTAAAGCTCAAGCTCATATTCGTCGGGCATTTTGTAGGTGTATACAATGTCAAAAGTGTCAAACTGGTCGTTTAAATCGTTGTCGAAAAGGTAGGTGTTGGCGGAATATTTTTCTGACATGGAATCGCTCTTTACCACCCTCATTGTAGGTACGGTGTCAGAGACGGACATATCTTGCGTGTTTATATATATCGAAAAACCGAGGGCTAAAACAAAGACGGCGCAAATGAGTATGTTAAAAACGGTGGCGGCAATATCGCCCGCTTTGCCGTAACCTACGCTTAATCTGTCGTTTTCCTTTATTAATTTTTCGTCCTCTTCTCCGCAACGGATGAGCCGCTTATATAGCCTGGTTATAGCGGCAAGGCATATTGCGGATAGTCCCGTAAGCAATACAAAGACGATAAGGCACACAACAAAAATATAAATTTCGTAATCCGTCATTGCCTTTATTTTTCCTGTTTTATCTGTTAAAAATCCAATCTCGTTGTCTCCCTTATCAGGGGAGGGCCATTATGTCATCCTGCGTGAGGGCAACAGAAAGGAAGCCAAGGGCTTTTATTGCACAATATCCCCGCATTAAAACGGGGATATGGCTGTTTTATTCAGTTAAATATAAACTTATTTCGGTTGTTTATCAGATACTATTAACTGTTGTAGTACTAAACGTACAAGTATAAGCACTACCAGTATTAGTAACTGTAACGGTTACCGTTGTGCCGCTTATTGATGACCACAACGAGTTAGAATATGTATCGCTGTCGCTTGATACGGCGCGTACCTTAATATAGTATGTGCCGCTTGCCAATGTATAGCCGTAACTTGCACCATCAGAGTTCAATAATGTAGCTATTGAACCCGTTGTCGAACTGGTGTTAATATCTACAGTATGTATAGGCGAACCAGAAGTATTGTCAAGGAAGAAACCTATGCGATATGTTGAAGTACCTGACTGTTCTTCAGTTGTAGCAGTAGTTGCAATAGTATAGTTACCACTATTATCAACAGTTATCGTAGGAGTGGTAAGTATGCCGCCCGATTCTTTAACGGTAAAAGTGATGTCAAGGTTTTGTATCGCCTCATTCATTTCTTCATAGTCAGAATAAGAGTTAAGCACAAAAATTTTTGCAGGTTGAATGTAGGTTGCAAGCTCTGCTGCGGATATTGTATATGTAAACACGCCGCTGCCGTCGCTTGTCCATACTTTGCCACCCGAAGACGACTGATTAGTATCGTATATATATTTAGCCTCGCTGTCAACAGTCAACACATCTAAATAAGAGCCGTTACTGTTGTAATAATAATAGTTTGTAGTGCCGCTTGCTGTGCCAGCAGAACATTTAAACTGCGGTATGCCGGTATATGTAAGAGCGAAAGCCGTCTCAATCCCGTAATTATATGCATCGGCAGAGGTATTTGTCTGATCTGCGGTAAAAGTTATGGTTAACGCAGAGCCTGCCGCTATGCCTAACGTTGCTGTATAGTCGGGATAAACGCTTGAAGAAGCCGTTGCTGTTAGGCCTGTAGTACCAGAAGCATATTTTACTAAATCTTCCAAATTCACATATGTTATTTCAGAGGAAGAGTAACTTACAATCGCAATATAATTACAATTTGTTGCAGAAGTATCATAAGACGGTAAAACAAGATATGTATATTCATCAGCAGAACCGATATGCTGAATGGCATAGGAGTATTGGTCCAATTTATAAACGGCCTGCACGCTGCCCCTTGAAATTTCATATGTACCAGCCGCGCCGCTGCCCTCTACTTCGGTTAAACTGACTGAAACGCTTGTATCGGTAGAGACCATAGACGCATCGGAATATGACCATGTGGCATACACGGCGCCGACGGTAACTATAGCCATAGCCATAGAAAGAGCGGCAATCTTTTTCGCCCCGAATTTTTTCATAAAATAAATTCTCCTTGTATAACAGATTTTTTATTGCTATGCCCTTTCAGGCATTAAGTTTTGTGTTTTGTTGCGGTCCGCGGGTACCCGCGGGATCCTTCGACTCCACTTCGTTTCGCTCAGGATGACAGTATAGAAGCTGGCGCCCTGTCCTTTAAGGCTCCCTTATTAGGGGAGCTGTCACGTAGTGACTGAGGGGTTTGTATACTGGTTGCGTTTTAACCCCCGTCCACCGCAAGCGGTCCCCCTCTACTGTGTATGCTACGCTACCCTATCAGTGGAGGCCATTATATCATTTTACATTTATACAACACTTTTTAAGAATATGTTGCATACTTACAGTTTTTGTTACTTTTATTATATCCCCCCCCGAAAAATGTCAATAGTTAACAATGAAATTTTAATAACTTTTTGTGTGAAATTTATATTTTGTTGCACTTTTACTATTTATTTTGCACAATTTTTTTACGTGATTATCCCCTCATAGGCAGTATTGCGGCGTTAAGGCTCCCCTATTAGCGGGAGCTGGCTGCCATTAGGCAGACTGAGGGGTTTTACTACACAGATCACTGTTTCATAAAAAATAAAATAGCCGCCACTAAATTTGCGAAGCTGGCGGTTATTTAACATATAGCCGAGGCTAACCGTAAAGGCATTGCCCCTTGTTGTATTTTTATTATAAGCTATTTTTTAATTTGTCAACAGTTAATCCTTTTTTTCCTGCTCTTTGGCGTCTTCCTCTTTGGCGGAGGAAAGTTTTGCGGCCATGGCCTGAAGTTTCTGCTCGTCGGCTTCCTCTTTCATAGAGGCGAGTTTGCCGTAAGCCAGTTTATCGTGATGGATTGTCATTTTTTAATTGCCCCCGTACTATATCTCAATTAAAAAGCCTTTAGCCCGCAAAGCGTCGGCGATTTTATCGAGGGTGGCCTCGCTTTCCGCCGTTACCGTGTGGTAATGGTAGCCGTCCGTCACCGACATCAACGGCTTTGAAGCCCCGCTTACCAGAGAGCGGTACAGCTCCTCTACATGAGTACGGGTATAAAGTTCGAGGCGGGCGGAGATTCTGCCATATATGCGGTGGTTTACAAAAATATCCTCTACCCTGCCGCCGAGTTCTATTATCAAAAAGCCCTCGTCAAGAATCTCTTCAAAGGTGTGGCGGCATTTAAAAACGCGGGTGGCGGCCGTTTTTGTCTGGATTAAATAGCCCTTGTTTGTGGCCATGACGTCTACGCCGTTGGCGCGTAAAATGGCGATATCCTGCACTATAACCTGCCGCGAGACATTAAATTTTTCGGCGAGGACGGTAGCCGTAAGCGGATTATCGCTGTTGCTTAAAACGGCTAACATTTCCTCTCTTCTTTTTTCTGCTTTCATTTTTTAACCTGTATTATTAAGTTGAAGGGGGACTTAAGGCTCCCTTATTAGGGGAGGCATTATTGCGGTATATTTTATTATATGGCGCGCAGATTTTTAAGAGACAGGTCCATAATAGGCGCGGAGTGAGTCAAAGCCCCGCTGGAAACGTAGTCTACGCCCGTCTCTATAATGTTGGCGATATTTTCTTTGGTGACGTTGCCGCTGCATTCGGTCAGGGCCCTGCCCGCGATCATTTTTACGGCGGCCTTCATATCCTCTACCGACATATTGTCGAGCATAATGATATCCGCCCCCGCCTCTACGGCCTCGCGGCACATATCCAAATTTTCTACCTCAACCTCGATTTTGCGTACAAACGGTGCATATTCCCGCGCCATTTGCACGGCTTTGGTTACGCTGCCCGCCGCCCCGATGTGGTTATCTTTGAGTAAAATGCCGTCAGACAGGTTGTAACGGTGGTTCACCCCGCCGCCTACCTTTACGGCGTATTTTTCAAATATCCGCATATTAGGGGTGGTCTTTCGCGTATCTAAAAGTTTGGTCTTGCAGCCCTTTAAAAGGTCTGCTACCTGGCGGGTGTAGGTGGCGACGCCGCTCATCCTCTGCAGATAGTTCAAAGCCGTCCTTTCGCCCGACAGCAACACGCGAATATCGCCGGTAACAACAGCCACCTTATCGCCCTTTTTAACAAAGTCTCCGTCCTTATAGTTGAAGCATACCTCCGTGTCTTTATCCAATATTTCGAAAGTTCTTTTAAACACGTTGAGGCCGCATATCACGCCGTCCTGCTTGCAGATCAAATCTACCGTACCCTTCTGATACTCCGGCATTACGGCGTTGGTGGTGATATCTTCGTTGGAAATATCTTCCCTGAGGGCCATTTTTATAAGCTCGTCCGCGTGAAGGACGTCAGTTATGGGATTGTTCATTTTCTGCCTCCTGTATGGCTTTCTGCACCTGAAGTTTATAGCTCTTTAAAAGGGCGGGCACGTTGTCGTATCTTGAAAGGTCAAGCTTGCCTTCGGCGTACGCCGCCTTTTCAAGGTTGGTACGCGAATAATTTGCGGATATATCCAGGGCTGCCCTCTTTGCGAACAGCAGACTTTCCAATAAAGAATTGGACGCCAGCCTGTTGGCCCCGTGCACGCCGTTGCAACACGTTTCGCCTACGGCGTACAGCCTTTTCATTGTGGTTTTGCCCTCTAAGTCAGAGCGTATGCCGCCCATAAAGTAATGCTGCGAGGGAACAACGGGTATGCACTCGCGGAATACGTCGTAGCCCTCTTCAAGACACCTTTGCACTATTGTAGGGAAGTGCGTTATCACTTCCTGCCTGTCTATAGGCCTCATATCCAGCCAGACGTGCTTTGTTCCGTCCTTTTTCATCTGCTCGCGGATATTTTTTGTCACCACGTCCCTCGGCTGAAGCTCGTCGCAGAAGCGGTTGAAATTTTTATCCAGCAGAACGGCGCCTTCGCCCCTCACCGATTCGGATATTAAGAACCTTCTGCCCTCCCTTTCGGAATAGAGCGTGGTAGGGTGTATCTGCACGTAATTTATATGGTCTACCGCAACGCCGTGGTTTAAACATATGGCCAGGGCGTCGCCCGTAAGTATGCGGAAGTTTGTGCTGTTTTCGTACACGCCGCCTATGCCGCCCGAAGCGAGCGCTACGTAGTCGGCGTACAGCCTGTACAGCCTGCCGTTTTTGCCGTCTTTGGCGACTATGCCGTAGCAGCAGTCGTCATCGCAGATAATATCCGTCATAGTTACGTACGGCACTATATATATATTGCTCCGCCCCCTCGCGGCCGCCATAAGGCGGGTGGTTATTTCCTTGCCCGTGCAGTCCTCGTGGAAGCATATGCGGGGCGAGGAATGGCCCCCTTCCCTTGTGTACGCCAGCGAGCCGTCGGCGTTTTTAGCGAACGTCACTCCGTAAGAGATAAGATCGTCTATAATCTCCTGCGAGTGGCGTATCATACATTCCACCGTGGCGGGGTTGTTTTCGTAATGGCCCGCACGCATGGTGTCTTCAAAGTAGCCGTCGTAGTCGTCATCGTCCACAAGGCGGCAAATGCCGCCCTGCGCGAGGTAACTGTCAGAACGGTCGGGCTTATCTTTGCATATTAAAAGCACCCGCTTGTCTTGCGGAAGGTTCAAAGCGCAGTTAAGCCCCGCGACGCCCGCGCCTACTATTATCACGTCGTAATACTTTTCAAGCTCTACCATAAAACGCTCCAGAAAATTTAAGCGGCGGCATAAAGCCGCCGCAAAGCGTACAAACTTCGGTAAGGTTAAGAAGCGGTAATACGCCGTCCTTCTTTTGCCCGTACCGAGTAGGTTTTGTTGCTTAGCATACCGACGCCCGGCAATACGCCGCCTGCGTCGCTTCCGGCCGGTAATACGCCGACGCCGAAGCCAAGCAACTTAACAAAAGGTAGTCCCTTTCTGTTTTCAATCATAGTTTACACTAAAACTTTACACCTGTCACGTTATGTGTAAAGTTTTTTACGCGGCCTGTAAATTGTTAGTTATTAACAATTTTTTAAAATTTTTATTACAACTGAAAATAATTTAGCTTTTGCGACAAAAAACATCAAAAATATATAAGATTAACTTCAAGCGTTTTAAATATTATATTCTTAATCAAGGAAAATTGTGAGGGCAATAAATGAAACTTTCAGAAATTTACGGCAAAGAGCTTATAAACTTAAACGGCGAGGCCTGCGGCTATGTCCGCGGCGTGTATGCGGCGGACGGCAAAATAGAGTACCTCGCCTGCGCGGACGGGGAAGAAAATGAGTTTGACGTTGACTTTAAAGACGTTAAATTCATCGGCGGCAGACTGATTTTTAACGACAGGCGGGATATAAAAAGAAAAAGCCGCGCTTTGCGGCTCGGCGCGCCCGCCTACACCAAAGACGGCGAGTACACGGGGTACGTAAAGGAAATCACGGTGGAAAACGGGAATATAAAAAATTACGTGATAGGCGGCAAAAGGTATTCGCCCTCCCTATTAAGCGTAGGCGACGCGGCGATAATACGGCAGGCGAGGACGCTTAAAGACGACGTTGTAAAAGGCGGCAAGGTTATTTTGAAGAAGGGAACGGAACTTGACGGCAAAGCGTTGAAAAAAGCCGAAACGGCGGGCGAATACGTACAGGCACAGCTTAAATCAATGTAAAAGGCCCGCCGGCCTATTTATCATACTGCGTACGCGGCAACGCTTTTTTCTGTCAGCCTGCGTGAGGGCGTAAGCCCGACACTTTGCACACCTTAGTTAAGCCTCCCTTATTAGGGTAGCGTAGCATACACAGTAGAGGAGGGCCGCTTTGCGGCGGAGGGGTTTACTGATTATACTGCGCAAAACATAGCCGAAGGATCTCCTTCCGCCCTCATTCTCAATTCTTAATTCATAATTCTCAATTCTTAATTCTCCCGCCCCGTTAAAGATTATACTTTGCCATAAGCTTTAAAAGGGTGTTGAAATTATCGTTGAGCCTCTGGTTTTCGTCGGGGGTCAATTCGGCTTTAAGCTGCAACAAAGAAAGGTTTGCCCTTATCCGCTCGGCCTCCTGGCGGTCGCCTCGGCCAAGTTCCTTTAAAAGGAGCTTATCCGTAACCGAAATCGCGTGTTCTAACCGCACGTTGCCCTTAGCGGGCGGGGCGGAAGGCGTAAAACTTTCGGGCGGGGAAGAAGTTGCGGCTACCGCCGCCGAGGGGATCTGCCTTTGTTCGGCTTGCCGCCTTGACGCCAAAACCAATACGCCGTACAAAATGTAGCCTACGCACCAGAACGCCACGGCGGTCAGTATGGAAAGGGATAAATCCTCCTCGGTAAGCGTAAGCGCCAGCGTCACGGCTGTAAACGCGTTGGTAAAGGACAAAAATGGCCGTTTGTCCGCCCGACGAGCGTCAAAGCTGCAGCGGGATACAATAAGCGCGAGTAAAAATATTGCGGCGTAAATTCCCCATACGATGTATAGAGCCACATCGAGGGGAAGCGATAATACCGCCTGGTACGCCTTTAACAAAACTTCTGAAACACCTGACA
>JAJPXK010000072.1 GCA_021205485.1 Clostridia bacterium
CTTCAGTATCTGAAGATCAGTTGATTCCATCTGATTATTACAGCCGCGGGGATCTATATGTAGAATATTATTCAGGTTATGGCCTGGTAGAAATTAACTTCCATTCAGAAGACGGATATTCTTTCCTGGTTACATATGACGAAGATTCAGAAGTGTATACAGACAATTATGAATTCAGTTACACATATACCGGCGATGTTTCTAACGTCTCTTTAAGTTCATCGGGTTCCGGAACGACAGAAGTTTCTTCCAAATATTGTTATTTGACCTTAAGAGACGCTTTCGGCGGTACAGACTGGAATATAACTATTCACTTAACTTGTTATGAAGATGTTTCAGAATAAAAGGCGGTGGCGGCATGCGAAAGAAAATATTAAAAATTTTATATAATCATCTGCATAGAGTTATCGCCTTAGCTGTATTTGTCGTTATATGCATAGCCGTATTCTTAAGTACCGGCCTTAATGCAGCCGTAGCTTATGCAGATACATATGTCGGCGAAAATGATTACGATTCCACCGCAGTTTTGGACGATTTATCTGGTTCCACTATAAACGGCAAAGAGTTCAGCGTTACAGATTACGCTTTTACCTCAAATGAGGGTTTGCAGGTATTAACTTTTACTGAATATTGTTACAGTTATTATTCCAACCAGCAAGACAATTACGCTTTATACGTGTATGTCTGGAATCCTCAGGGTTTAAGCATAGTTTCCAATTCAACGTTAAACCAGATATCTATCCGTTTCGGCGACGATGCAAGCAGAAATTACGATAAATACGATCTGTACTTTTGCAACTGTTCTACAGGCGATTGCCAGGGCCTTTTTTATAAATTCAAAGTATATCTGACTTCTGAAGATAAGGAAGAAATATTTGAAACCTTAAACAGCTTGCAGCGTGTGTACAGCGTATCTGAAATCGAATTAAAGCTTAACGGCGGTACAAATGCGACGTCTTATTATGTGTCTACCAAATATACATATACAGGCTTTGCGGCCTATTACGGATCTAACAATACAAGCGAAAGCACTCTTGCCATAGCACAGGAACAGGAAGATACACTCACATTAAATTGCGGTTATACATATTACCGCCCGGACGGAACAAATGGAACCGACAATTATACTCAGGACAATCTTTCCAGCGTATATTTTGCCGTACCTAACAGCTATTTGGAAAAATACGGCTATTTGTGCGGCCTTTCCGCAGAATGGACCGAAGCGATGCTTTACCCTATGCTTGTAACAAATTGCAGCGATGCATACGAAAGCATTTATAACAATTATCTCGGCGCGGACGTCAGCGAGCTTTGCGAAACGGATGATAATTTTGCGTATTCCTTCCTCGGGAATATATCCAACGATGATTATTCAAGATTTTTTGTTTACGGCATGAATGAGGACAGCAAAATATATGACGTCGATTGGTATGAGGTTTTAGGAATATCTACAGGCGGCCTCTTATCTATTTTATTATACTCAAGCAATTTATTTTATTCGTTGCCGGATGATGTAACTTCTTACGATGACTATTTGTCTAAGTTATATTCGGTTTTAAAAGATGAAGATTATACAGGAAACAGCAATGAAGAATGTATATCCTCGTCACAGCTTTTAGCGGAATTAAAGCGTGCGTCTAAAGCGGGATATGAAGACGATTATGAAATAATCGGCGAGACGTATGCGAGTTATCTCTTTGAAAGTTACAAAGATGTTGAATTTAAAGTAGACATGCGTGACGGCTATGACGGTTCGGATAACGCATATCTGGATTTAACAAATCAAACAATTTCGTATGATAATTGGTGGAAAAAGCTTTGGAACGATTATACAACAACGTCAAACGATTTTGAAGGCATACCCGCTTTGCAGGCCTTAACAGACGAAGATTTCAACACTTCAAATACAGATTCCGCCAACGCTCAGGCTTTGTATGTCAGCGAAAGCGATTATTCCGATTTAAAATCATATTATGACGAGTGGAATGCAAAGACTACGTATACTGATGCAGGCGGTACTACATATGATACGGACGGATATACGGTATATCTTTGCCGTTTTGATAAAGGTGCCTACGTATCTCAGGACGCCGTTCTTCTCGAGAAAAAATCTTCTTCGCTTTATGACTGGAAACCTAATACGGATTATAACAGTTATTTCTTCCAGGAAACCGTATACCTCGATTTCGATATTATAGACGTTACTTTTACTAACGGCAAAACGGATACAACCATAGGCGTAGTAATGTCGCCTATAGATATAGTCTATGCCTCAACGTCTCCGGTTTATACAAGCAGCGGCACAGGTTGCGAAAGCTTTGACGACGTTGTGACCTTGGTCCTCGGAGCGTTGCTTTTAATAGTTTTATTGATAATCTTCGCGCCGCTGTTGCCTTACATAGTAAAGGCGGTGGTATGGATAATAATGTTGCCGTTCAAGCTGATAAATGCAATAATAAAGGCTTTTAAAAAGCCGAAAGGAAAGTAAATTGCAGACGGGAAAGTTTGCTGTTTTACAAGTCGGGTGACAGATGAAAATAGTGTTATACATAATTTTACTGAAAATAATATTGGTTGCGTTGGCGGCCGGAATATATTATCTTTCGCAGACAGATTTTTCTGCCGTGTCTGAAAACGTTTCAAATGCCTTAGACAGCGTAACGGTCCAGATACAAGACACCGTAAACGGAGTTTACGAAGATATAGAAGAAATGCTCGACTGATTAACGGGCTGAGGAAAATCACCCGTTAAAAATGCTTATCCGCTAATGTTTTTCATTAGTTTTTCTCCCTTAATGGCGGTGGATGGTTTTTGCCGTCTGCCGCCATATAAAAAATTTTTGTGAGGATTAAATAGTGTTTAAGTTTTTTAAGAATAAAGACGGAATAGTAGTTATCAATGTTATAATTGCAATTTTGGCTATAGCTTTAGTCGCAAGCTTAACTATTTCGTTAGCGTCAATTTTCGGCGGCTCGTCCGATCCTGTAGAGGATAGCGGTTCGGTATCGGAAAACAGCTCGTCTGAGGAAGATAATTCTTCTGAAGATGAAAATGTAGCAAATTATCTTACTTTTACAGGCGATGAGGATTTTTTAACTATAGCTTTATCTAATGTAGAGGCTGTAGGCGTTAATATGTTAATATCAGATGACACAGAAACCTGGCAAGAGTGGGATGGATCGGATTATAAAGTAAAAGATAGTACAGTTTATGTACGTGGATATAATAATGTTACGTTTTATCTTAGCGATAGTTATCATTGTACATTCAGCGGTTCGTATTCGGAAGTTAACGGTTGTGTAACTGCATTGTTAGATTATGAAAACTATGATTCTATTGGTTGTATTGAATCATGTGCATTTGCTTATTTGTTTTATCAGTCTGAGGTTACCTCATCTGTTAATTTATATATGCCGGATAGTGTTCTGGTTATTGATGGTTCTGCTTTTGAGTATTGTAATTCTCTTACAAGTATAAAATTATCAGATAATTTGGTAATGATATGTTGCAGTGCATTTTATCTTTGTTCATCGCTTTTAGATATATCTATTGGTGATAAGCTTCTTTATGTTGATGAGGATGTATTTGTTGGTTGTTCTATTTCAAATGTATATTTTAGAGGCGAGCCTTCACAATGGGCAAAAATTAATTTTTCAGAAGAGTCTTCTAATCCGTTGTCTAATGCTGATAACTTTTATTGTAACGGTGTTCTTACTACAGATATTATAATAGAAGGTATATCTATTATAGGTTTTATGGCATTTTATAACTGTAGTATGTTAAAAAGTGTAACAATAGGTAGCGGTGTGAAATTTATTAAGAACTATGC
>JAJPXK010000108.1 GCA_021205485.1 Clostridia bacterium
CCATCGAAAACATCTGAAGTTCTGTCGTATACGCCGATATAAATAATATCCTCCGTTACTTTTAAAATTAAATTATTTTATCCAAATATTTACAATTTGTAACGATTAAAAAAAAAATATTATATCTATCTTAAATTATAAAGTCAAACAAAATAGAAAAATTTTTCATTAATTCCATTGTAAAAATTATTGCGAATCAGCGTGTCTGGCCGTTTCCGCGGATCACGTACTTGTAAGAGGTGAGTTCTTTTAGGCCTAAAGGTCCGCGGGCGTGTAATTTTTGAGTGGAAATGCCCATTTCGCAGCCTAAACCGAACTCTCCGCCGTCGGTAAAACGCGTAGAAGCGTTTACATATACAGCGGCGCTGTCCACGGCCGCGACGAAGTAATTTGCCGCCTGCGAATCCTCGGTTACAATGCAGTCGCTGTGCGAAGTTGAATGCTGCGAAATATGCTTTACAGCCTCTTTTACCCCGTCTACGACTTTCACAGCCATAACATAATCTAAAAATTCTGTGTCAAAGTCGTTTTCACCGGCCTTAACGCAATTTTCTTTGCCGCTTAAAATTTTGTAACTTATATCGTCAAGTTTAAGCGTTACAGGGTTGACGGCGCGTTCTTTTACAAGCCTTTGCCATAATAAAGGCAAAAATTTATCGCAAATATTACTATCCACAAGGCAGACTTCCATCGCGTTGCACACCGAAGGACGGCTGGTCTTGGCGTTTTCTATTATGTTTAAAGCCATTTCAAAATTGGCTTTTTTATCTACGTATACGTGGCAAACGCCCGTACCCGTCTGTATGCAGGGCACTTTGGCGTTCTGCACGCACGCGTTGATAAGCCCCGCTCCGCCCCGCGGAATAAGCAAGTCCACAAGCCCCGTCGCCGTCATAATTTCCTGCGAACTCCGGCGGGAGGTATCCTCTATAAGGTTGATAAAATATGACGAAATGCCGACAGATATTAACCCTTCCCTCATGGCGATTACTATAGCTTCGGCGGATAAATGCGCCTCTTTGCCCGTACGCAAAACGCAGACGTTGCCGCTTTTTAAGCATAACGCGGCGGCGTCGGAAGTAACGTTAGGCCTGCTTTCGTAAATTATGGCTACAACGCCTAAAGGAACGGAAATTTTTTCTACCTTAATGCCGCTCGGGCGGGTAATTTTGTCATAGACAACGCCTACGGGGTCTGGCAGCAGAGCGACCTGCCTTATGCCTTCGGCCATACCTTCTATTCTGCTTTTGTTAAGCATAAGGCGGTCTATCATAACCTGAGAGATTTTTCCCTGAGCCGCCTGCACGTCTTTTGCGTTCGCCTCAAGGATGTTGTCGGCGTGTTGCAAAATGCAGTCCGCCATGGCGTTTAAAGCTCTGTTTTTTATATCTTCCGTCAAAAACATAGCGTCTGTTTTTACGCTGTTTGCGGTTAATAAAATTTGTTGCGTAGTCATAGTTTTCTCCTGCCGATAAATTTTGTGCCAGCGTCTTCCCCGTTTACCGCCTTGTAGATAATATCAGCGTCGCCGCCTTTGGCGATCACCATATTTATGCCGTTATCCATACACATCTTCGCCGCCTGCAGTTTGGTAGACATTCCGCCTGTGCCGAATGTACCCGCCCCGCCCGCAGAAAGTTCCATTTCTTCGGTAATTTCTTCGACTAAAGGAATAAGTTCGGCGTTTTCGTCTGTTTTAGGGTTGCCCGTGTACAGGCCGTCTATATCCGTCAAAACAACAAGCAAATCGGCCTCTACGCTTACCGCGACTATGGCCGCGAGAGAATCGTTGTCGCCTAAAGAAATTTCTTTGGTGGCTATTGTGTCGTTTTCGTTGATTACGGGGATAATGCCAAGTTCAAGAAGACGAACAAGCGTATTGTGAAAGTTCTCCCTTCGTTTATCGTCAGAAACGTCGTCCGCCGTAATCAAAATCTGTGCGACAGTCTGGCCGTAGTCCGAAAAAAACTTATCATATGTATACATAAGCTCGCACTGGCCTACGGCGGCCGCAGCCTGCTTTGTAGGTATGTCGGTCGGTTTACGGGAAAAGGCAAGCTTTTCTACCCCTCTCGCGATCGCCCCCGAAGAAACAAGGATAACTTCGTTGCCTGCGTTTTTCAGGTCGGATAACACCTTGCAAAGGTTATCTATAAATTTGAAATTTGCTTTACCCGTCTGATAGGTGAGCGTAGATGTTCCTACTTTTACGACAAGCCGCATAAAACCCTCTGAAAATTTTTTTTATTTTACATATAATATAATATTTTAAAGCGTTAGTCAAATAAATAACCCCGTATAAGATTAAAGCGGGGTACAAACGCACCCCGCCGTAAAAACTAAAACGGATTAAACAACGCCGTGAGCCATCATAGCATCTGCAACTTTTTTGAAGCCTGCAATGTTTGCGCCCATTACGTAGTTGCCTTCGTAGCCGTATTCCTTGGCCGCGTTGTCGATATTGTGGTAGATATTTACCATTATACCCTTGAGTTTTGCGTCTACTTCTTCAAACGTCCAGAATATTCTGCCTGACGACTGAGCCATTTCCAAAGCGGAAGTCGCAACGCCGCCTGCGTTCGCCGCCTTTGCGGGAAGGAACACAACGCCGTTTTTCTGGAAAACTTCTATAGCCTCTAACGTAGAAGGCATATTTGCGCCTTCGCCTACGTACTTGCAGCCGTTGTTTACAAGGGTCTGAGCCGAAGCCGCGTCAATTTCGTTCTGAGTAGCGCAAGGAAGCGCGATATCGCAGGGGATTGTCCAGATTCCCTTGCAGCCTTCAGTGTAAACAGAACCTTCTACCCTCTGAGCGTATTCCTTAATTCTGCCGCGTTTTACTTCCTTAATATCTTTAACTATGTCAAGTTTGATGCCGTTCGGGTCGTAAATATAGCCGTTGGAGTCGTACATAGCTACAACTTTCGCGCCGAGGCTCTGAGCCTTCTGGCACGCATAAATAGCGACGTTGCCAAAACCTGAGATAACTACCGTCTTGCCTTCAAAACTGTCGCCTCTCGCCTTTAACGCCTCTTCCGTGATATAGATAAGGCCGTAACCTGTAGCCTCAGTTCTTACAAGGCTGCCGCCGTAAGAAAGGCCTCTGCCGGTAAGCACGCCTACGTGTTCGTCCCTTATCCTCTTATACTGGCCGAAAAGATAGCCGATTTCCCTGCCGCCTACGCCGATGTCGCCCGCGGGCACGTCGGTATCCGCGCCGATATGGCGGTAAAGTTCATTCATAAAGCTCTGGCAGAAAGCCATAACTTCCCTGTCTGACTTGCCCTTAGGGTCAAAGTCAGAACCGCCCTTGCCGCCGCCTATAGGAAGGCCCGTCAGGCTGTTCTTTAAAATCTGTTCAAGACCTAAGAATTTGATTATGGAAAGGTTTACCGAAGGATGGAACCTTAAACCGCCCTTATAGGGGCCTATCGCGCTGTTGAACTGAACGCGGTAGCCTTTGTTTACCTGAACCTTGCCCTTGTCGTCTACCCAGGGAACGCGGAACATTATTACCCTTTCAGGCTCTACAAACCTTTCTAAAAGGGCGGCTTTTTCGTATTCGGGGTGTTTTTCTACTACGGGTTCAAGCGTGGTAAGAATTTCTGTCGCAGCCTGATGGAATTCAGGCTCGTTAGGGTTGTGTTTTTTCAAGTTTTTTAAAACTCTCTCAACGTATGTCATAAATTATAGCTCCTATAAAGCAACAAAGCTGTTGCATAAATTTAACTTATACCGATTATAACATAAGCTTAAAGATTTTCCAAATTTACAGCCAAGGGTTTTATATTTGGATTTTTTATAGCAAGTATAAGCAAAACTTATAT
>JAJPXK010000123.1 GCA_021205485.1 Clostridia bacterium
CCTAATAAGGGCGGCTTAAAGGGCGGATGATATCTGAAGCCTCGAACTACTTCGCCTTCCGCACGTTCGTGCGAGATTCTTCGACTGCGCGCTACGCGTTCCGCTCAGAATGACGGGTGTGCGGCCGAACAGCTTACCTTATTAAATTAAGGTATGATTGATATTATATAAAAATTCATTAATTCAAGCATATTGCGGGGGTAATTGCAAATAATAGGGGTATGAGACTCTCTTGTATAGTTTGCGATATACTGCTCATCTTTTTAGGGCTTTGCGGCGGCGTGTACGCCTTTACGGGCTTTAATCTTCTTTGGTTTTTATGCTTTTACAACCAGATCGCCGCGCGGGCCCTGCTCGCTTGCGGCTTTGTAGCGGCTTTGTTTAATATTTACTCGCTAATAGCTTTCCGTCCGTACAGAGGGCTTAAATAAAAAACCTCTCCGAATTGTACGGAAAGGTCTTTTCTTTGGTTTTAACGCGGTAATTTTATATTGCTAAAAATACAATAAGGCAAACTGTCGCGGCTATCGCCGCAACAACGCCTAAGGTAGGCAAAAGGCAGCACATGCGCCTCCTCGGGGGCGGTCTGTGATGAGGTCCGCCGTGAGGTCCGGGCATAATTACCTCCTCGCCGCTTTAAAGCGGCTTTTTCTCAGATTTACGTATAGTATTATCGCACATTTTGCGGCGCGTTGTCAATATTTGCCCCTCTTTTTTGTGGAAAACAGACAAATACGGCCGCTTAAACCGTAATATTTTCAAGTATAAATCCGTCAAAGTCCACAACTTCGGCAAAGTCGCGCGGAAGGAACCTCACCCTGTTGAATTTTGCGTAATTAAAGATGTGAGTTTTGAGCAAAACGGGCGTGGCTATATCCAATTCTTCGCATATATCCGCAAGGTAATTAAAAAATTCTCCCCATGCAAACTTACGGGTGTTTTCGTAGGTTATCTGCTTTACTATTTTATGGTCTTTTTCTATCCTTGCCCAGATTTTAAACATAACTTTCTCCGTTTACAGATATATTTTAACCTAAACGGGGCGTTAAAGCAAGTAAAAAGGGAAGGTATACTTGACATTTATATTTTAAAAGTTTATTATATATTAAATATAATTTCAGAGCGGATTTGTCCGTTCGGGAGATTTTTATGGAAAAATTGGAAAAAGACCTTATAGCCCTTGTAACAGAAGATTCCCGCCGCACGCCCGCAAAGATGGCGACTATGCTCGGCGTTACCGAAAAAGAGGTGGCGGAGACTATAAAATCGCTTGAGGCGAGGGGCATAATAGTAAAATACGGCGCCATAGTAAACAGCGATTGCATAGAAGACGACAGCGTAGAGGCCCTTATCGAAGTAAAGGTTACCCCTCAGCGGGGCAGCGGGTTCGACCGCATCGCCGAAGAAATCGCGGCGTATCCGCAGGTTAAAACGCTCTACCTTATGAGCGGGGCGTATGATTTAGCTGTGATCGTACATAGTTCGTCTTTAAAAGACGTAAGCCGCTTTGTTTCGGAGTGTATATCCACATACGACAACGTGCTTTCCACCGCCACGCACTTTATACTCAAAAAGTACAAGGTGGAAGGGGCGAATATGACGGAGATAGAAAAAGTAAACGGCAGGCTCAACTACCAGCCTTAAAGCTATGAGAGATTTTGTAAATAAACGCGCGGCCGAGCTGAAGCCGAGCGGAATAAGAAAATTTTTTGATATCGTCGCCGAAATGAAGGACGCCATATCGTTAGGCGTAGGCGAGCCCGACTTCGTAACGCCGTGGAGCATACGCGATACGGCCATACGCTCGGTAAAGAGGGGGCTTACGCAGTATACCGGCAACAGGGGCCTTCCCGAACTGAGGCAGAACGTATGCAGATATTTAAAGGAACGCTTTGACGTAAACTACTCGCCCGACCATACCATAATTACCGTCGGGGCGAGCGAAGCCATAGACCTTGTGTGCCGCGCCATATGCGAGCCAGGCGACGAAATACTGGTGCCTTCGCCCTGCTACGTGTCGTACGCCCCTATGGTCTCTCTTTCGGACGGCACGCCCGTCTCTTTGGACTGCAAGGCGGAAAACGAATTTATCGTCACCCCCGAACTTATTGAAAACGCGATAACCGAAAAAACCAAGGCCATAATCCTCGCCTATCCTAACAACCCTACGGGGGCGATAATGACGAGGGATCAGTTAGAGGCCATAATACCCGTTATAGAAAAGCACGACCTGCTTGTCATCTCTGACGAAATTTACGCCGAACTTACATATGCCGGCAAGCATGTTTCTATCGCTTCGATAGGGAATATGGCCGATCGAACGGTGCTTATCAACGGTTTTTCGAAGGCGTTCGCCATGACGGGGTGGAGGGTAGGCTTTGTATGCGCCCCTCCCGAGATAGACGACGCTATGTTCAAGATACATCAGTACGCCATAATGTGCGCCCCTCGCGTCAGCCAGCACGCCGCCAACGGAGCTTTGGTTGACGGCTTTACAGATAATTTTTCTGTGGTGGAAGAAATGCGGGAGGAATACGACCGCCGCGGCAGGTTTATGGTAAACTCTTTCAACGCCTTAGGTTTAAGCTGTTTCAGCCCTAAGGGGGCCTTTTACGTGTTCCCCTGCGTGCAGTCTACGGGGCTGGACGGCGAGGAGTTTGCCACAAAACTTTTAGAGGAATACAAGGTGGCGGTAGTGCCCGGTTCGGCATTCGGCGAGGCAGGCAAATGGCACGTGCGCTGTTCTTACGCCACAAGCATGGCGCAGCTCTCCGAAGCGATAGACCGCATCACCGCCTTTGTTCATTCGTTGAAGAAGTGAATTTTAAAGCGTAGCATAGGCTGCGCTTTTTTATGCCGTTTTTATTACAAAACGACAAGAATTTTCTTGCTTTTATTCCAGATATGGAATATAATAAAAACAGGTGAATTATGTTAAGTTATATATCAGCAAAAGAGGCGGCCGACAAATGGAATATTTCGCAGAGGCGGGTGTCAGTTTTATGTAACGAAAACCGTATAGACGGCGCGATGATGGTCGGCAATATGTGGATAATTCCGAGTACGGCGCAAAAGCCCGTCGACAAAAGGACATTAAAAAACGAAGACAATAAAAATGTTGTGTTAAGGCCATTTGTTAAATGGGTCGGCGGCAAGTCTCAGGTTACGGACGAGATTGAAAAGTTTATATTTTCTGATAACAAAGTTATAACAAAATATGTTGAGCCGATGGTCGGCGGCGGCGCATTGGCTTTCGATTTATTGAGTAAATGCAATTTTGAAAGAATATATCTCAGCGATTCCAACGCAGAACTTATCAATGCCTACAATGTTATTAAAACTGACGTTAAGGAACTGATAAACAAGCTTACCGAAAAGCAGCTTGTTTTTTTGCCTATGGCTGAAAACGGAAGAAAATTATATTATTATTCTTCACGCGATAAGTTTAACGGCATTAAGTTATCTGAAAAAACAGCCGTAGAAAAAGCCGCCCTGTTTATATTTTTGAATAAAACCTGTTTTAACGGATTGTATCGCGTAAACAAAAGGGGGCAGTTTAACGTACCTATGGGGGCGTATAAAAACCCTACTATTTGCGATGAGGCCAATCTTCTCAATATATCGTCTGCGTTGAAAAATGTAGATATTGTATGCGGCGATTATACCTTATCGGAAGATTTTATTGACGAAAATACTTTTGTCTACATTGATCCGCCGTACCGCCCTATTTCAGAAACGTCGGGGTTTACTTCTTATAATGTCGATGCGTTTGACGATAACGAGCAGTATCGCCTTGCCGGATATATAGACAGAATAAACGCCAAAGGGGCTAAGTTTGTGTTGAGCAACTCTGATCCTAAAAACACCAATCCCGAAGATAACTTCTTTGAAGATTTATATAAAAACTACAGCATAGAGAGGATTTCTGCGGCGCGTTCCGTAAACAGCAAAGGCGGCAGCCGCGGCAAAATTAACGAACTGTTGATACACAACTGAGGAGAAAACATTATGATAAAGAACGGAAAAGGCGGCGGCAATACGAGAACGGGGCTTGTTTTTGAAGGTAAGGTTGACCTGGCGACTTTTTTAAACGGTCAGCCGCATTATTCTGTGCAAGCCAATGAGGTTTTCTATGACGGCGGTCTTGTCGCGAGAGTATTTAAAAAGAATGCTTTTTACAGTATATTTCTTAAAGAACTGAATATAAATTGGAAAGATTATATTTCAAAAAGACTTTACCCCGATGACAGCATTTATGTTTTTTCCAATAATATTCTGCATATAATCGAATGCAAGCATCAACAGGTTGCGGGTTCTGTAGACGAGAAATTGCAGACTTGCGATTTCAAAAAGAAAGAGTATAAAAAACTAATGGCGCCCGCAAATATCGATGTAAAGTATATTTACCTTCTTGACGAGTGGTTTAAGGATTCTAAATATAAAGACGTGCTGGACTATATACACTCTGTAGATTGCGATTATTACTTTGAATATATTCCCCTGTCAAGGTTAGGATTGCCTGTGCCGCCGGAATTGGTTGAAGACTGAAATGGCAAAGAAAATCCCTTTACAGCCTGAAAATTTTGAACTGGAAACGACTACGGTATGGGATTTTCCCGTACGCGGCAAGTGGGCCACGCATGACGCGAAATACCGCGGCAACTGGTCGCCGTATATCCCGAGGAATGTTATATTGAGATACTCGTCGGAAGGCGATACAGTGCTCGATCAGTTTGTCGGCGGCGGAACTACAGCGGTTGAGGCAAAGCTTACGGGCAGGAACTTTATAGGAATAGATATTAACCCTGAGGCCGTTGATATTTCGTTAAAAAAATGTCAGTTTGAGTATGATTCGGGCGCTGTGATTTCTATAAATCAAGGCGACGCAAGGCATTTGCTGCTATCGGACGAAAGCGTAGATTTGATATGCACGCATCCGCCTTATGCGAATATAATAAACTACAGCGAAAATATTGAAGGCGATTTGTCTCTTTTGCCAATAAAACCTTTTTTGACTGAAATCGGCAAAGTTGCGGATGAATGTTACCGCGTTTTAAAAAAAGATAAATTTTGCGCCGTGCTGATGGGCGATACCCGTATTAAAGGGATGGTTCAGCCGCTTGCTTTTGAAACCATGAGGCTGTTCGAGCTGTCGGGGTTTAAAACTAAAGAAATTATAATTAAACAACAACATAATTGCAAAGCCACGGGCTACTGGAAAACAAACAGCGTAAAATATAATTTTCTTTTGCTTGCTCACGAATACCTTTTTGTATTTAAAAAAGAACATTAACGCTTTAAACGTTGATTATTTTACGCTCTGCGGCCCCTATATAAGTTGACAAACGGCGCTTTTGAATATATAATAGAGATATAAGGGAAAAGTGTGATTCCATTCAGGCGGAATCACACTAATTTATTACGTCTTGCCGCAGTTTTGCGGTCGGCCGCGATTTCATCCTTAAAAAGCGGCTCTCAGCCTTGGCGGCAGGCCGTACAAATACAATATTAGGGCAAAGCGTATTTTTCGTTTTGAACCCTTGAATATGAGGTAAATAAAATGGCAGATCAGGTTTTTGAAATGACGCAGAAGAATTACGACGATTTGGTAAAGGAAAAGGAAAATCTCGTAATGGTTAAACGCCCGCAGATTATCGAGCGTATAGCGGAGGCCCGCAGTCACGGCGACTTGTCGGAAAACGCTGAATACGACGCCGCGAGGGAAGAACAGCGCTCTAACGAAAGCAAGATAGAACAGCTTGAATATCAGATTAAAAACGCTAAGATAGTGGCTGAAATCGCCGACAACAGCTTTGTTCATTTAAACAGCAAGGTCACGGTGGAAGACGTGGAATTCGGCGATAAGGATTCTTACGTAATAACCAGCGTTACCGACGTAGACGTTATGAACGGCAAAATTTCAAGCGAGTCCCCCGTAGGGGCGGCCCTTATGAAGCATAAGATAGGCGACGTGGTTTCTATACCCTGCCCCGATGGTTCAAGCTACCAGCTTAAGATTATAAGCATTGAATAGTCCAGGGGACAGGGGATTGAGAATTCCGAATTAAGAATTAAGAATTAAGAATAAAGACGCGGGAGCAGGATTTTATGGACGAGAATACTACCCCTCTCACCGAAGAGGAAGAGACGCAAAGGCTTGCAGAGCAGGCTCAGATAAGAAGGGACAAGCTTGCAAAGCTTATATCCGAGGGCAACAACCCCTACGAAAAGACCAAATATAACGTTACGGCCAATTCCCTTACGGTAAAGGAAAATTTTGATAGCTTAGAGGGCAAAGAGGTTTCCCTCGCAGGCAGGCTCATGTCCAGAAGGATCATGGGCAAGGCCTCTTTTTCGCATATTTCCGACCGCGAAGGGCTTATTCAGATCTACGTAAAACGCGACGAAGTAGGCGAAGCCGATTATATGGCGTATAAAAAGGACTACGATATAGGCGATATAATAGGCGTAAGGGGCGCGGTGTTCAAAACGCAGACGGGCGAAATTTCCATCCACTGCACGCATATAGAGCTGTTGTCCAAGTCTTTAAGGCCCTTGCCCGAAAAGCAGCACGGCCTTACAAACATGGATATAAAGTACCGTCAGCGCGACCTTGACCTGATTGTAAATCCCGAGGTTAAAAACACCTTTATAATGCGGTCTAAAATAATCCGCGAAATACGCAGTTACCTTGACGGCAGGGGATATCTTGAAGTGGATACTCCCGTTTTGACCACGCTTGAAATCGGCGCGGCCGCCCGCCCGTTCAAGACGAGGCACAACGCCCTTGATATAGATATGTACCTTCGCATAGAGACCGAGTTATACCTTAAAAGGCTTATAGTAGGCGGTCTTGAGAAGGTTTACGAGGTAGGCAGAATTTTCCGCAACGAGGGCATGGACGCCTTCCACAACCCCGAATTTACCACCGTTGAGATGTACGAGGCGTACACCGACTACTTCGGCATGATGGACCTTATAGAGGATATGTACCGCACCATAGCGGAAAACGTATGCGGAAGCGGCAAAATTACCTATCAGGGAACGGAGATAGACCTCGCCTCCCCCTGGAAACGCATGACCATGAAGGAGGCGGTAAAGGAATACTGCGGAGCCGACTTTGACAGTTGGACAGACGACGCCGCGGCGAGGCAGTGCGCCAAAGATTTGGCGGTAGAGGTAGAGGAAGGCGAAAAGGCTACAAAGGGCCATGTGCTTATCGCCCTTTTTGACGCCTTTGTAGAGGACAAGCTGGTACAGCCTACCATAATTTACGACTACCCCGTAGAAAATTCCCCTCTGGCTAAACGCAAGCCCTCCGACCCCGCCTTTACCGAAAGGTTTGAGTACTTTATCTGCTCGCACGAGTTCGGCAACGCCTTTTCAGAGCTCAACGACCCTATAGACCAGCGCGAACGCTTTGTAAAGCAGGTCCGCGAAAAGAGGGCTCAGGAGCCCGGCTGCAACGCGCAGGTTGACGAAGATTTTGTCGCCGCGTTGGAGTACGGCCTGCCCCCTACGGGCGGTTTAGGCATGGGCGTAGACAGGCTTGTAATGCTTCTCACCGACAGCGCCACCATAAGAGACGTAATACTCTTCCCTACAATGAAACCTAAAAAATAATTTCAAGGGCACGATATATTCGTGCCCGTTTATAAAAAAGCCGCATGCAAAACAAGATTAAAGACTGCCATATATTAAAGCTCATCTCGGGCAGAGAGAGGGAAGTAAGTTTTCATACCCCGGGGCACAAGGCCGACTTTTGTTACGGCCGCCTGTTCCCCGCCGCCGATATGGACGTAACCGAGCTTTCCTATACCGACGATCTTTCGTCGCCTTCGGGCGTTATAGCCAAGGCTCAGGCCGATATTGCAGAAATTGTCGGGGCAAAACGTTCGTATATTCTTACCGACGGCTCCACTTCGGGCGTTTTCGCCATGATGTACGCGGTAAGGCGGAAGGGCAAAAAGATTATCGTCCCGAGGAACTGCCATAAAAGCGTATGGAACGCCTGCGCCCTGCTTGGCTTGGAGCCCGTGATTGTACAGGGCGAAGAATGCGGCGGGGTAATGCAGCCGCCCTCCCCCGAACAAATTGGACGGCTGATATGCGGCGACCAAAGCATAGCGGGGCTTGTTGTAACCTCGCCCGATTACTACGGGAATATAGCGCCGTTACAGGAATATTCCAAAGTTTTAAGGGGAAACGGCAGGTATCTGCTTATAGACGGCGCTCACGGCGGGCACCTCGCCTACGAAGAGGGGCGAAAGGGATACGCGGGGCTGTACGCCGACATATGGATAGACGGCGCGCACAAGTCTATGCCCGCTTTGACGCAGGGCTCGCTGGTTCATCTCAACGATTTGTCTCTGCAAAGCTCTTTGGAAGAGGGGCTGAATATCTTCAGAACGTCCTCGCCGAGTTTCCCTGTAATGGCTTCGGTGGAATATTCGGTAAAGTACTGCGACTTCGCGAGGGAAAGTACCGAAAAGCTTAAAAAAGCCGTGTGCGCAACCCGCGAAAGGATAGAAGAAATCGGCTATAATGTCTACCCGTCGGCCGACTGGACAAAGCTCGCCGTAGATTTTGCTTTTGCCGGAAAGGATGCGTCTCTCGCAAACGAATATCTTGAAAAGAACGGCATATATGCCGAATTTAACGACGGCAGGTACATACTTTTTTATCTGTCGGCGAATACAAAAATTTCAGAACTTAAGCGGCTTGAAGAAGTTCTCGCCGAAATATACGGGGCGGACGGTTTAAATGCGGATTGTTTTACGCGGGCGGAATTTTCTTACGGCGAAAACAGTTCTTACGGCTACCTCAACGCGGTCAACGCGGAATACGAATACGTAGATCTGCAAAACGCCGCGGGGAGAATCGCCGCCGCTAACGCGGGAATATCTCCGCCGTGCATACCTGTAGCCGCCGCGGGCGAAATTATAACGCCGCAGGTTATAGAATTGCTTATAAAGGCCCCTCACGCGTTCGGCGTCGAGGGCGGAAAAATCAAGGTTGTAAGAAAGTATGAAGGGTAAATTTATAACGTTTGAAGGTTGCGAAGGCTCGGGCAAGAGTACGCAGATAAGGCTGCTGTCGGAACGGCTGACAAAAGAGGGTATTTGCCACATAGTTACACGCGAACCGGGCGGCAGCGACGTCGCCGAACAGATCCGAGAAGTTATACTCAACAAAAATAATTCGGCTATGTGCGACGAGTGCGAGGCCCTTTTGTACGCCGCGGCCCGCATACAGCACCTTGACGAAATTGTAAAACCCGCGCTGGAGCAGGGA
This sequence comes from Clostridia bacterium, assembly GCA_021205485.1. Taxonomy (GTDB): domain Bacteria; phylum Bacillota; class Clostridia; order Christensenellales; family Borkfalkiaceae; genus Coproplasma. The sequence goes on from JAJPXK010000123.1 coordinate 9,295, forward strand.
ATGCTTGTGCTGTGCGACAGGTATGTGGATTCGTCGTTCGCCTACCAGGGGTATGCGAGGGGGCTCGGGGCAGAATTTATCGCCGACATAAATTCGCGGGCCTTGAAGGAATTTTCGCCCGACCTTACTTTGTTTTTGAATATCAGCCCCGAGGACGCTTTCGCCCGCAAACACGGGGCCGATTTAAACGACAGGATGGAGAGGCAGGGGCTGGACTTTCATATGAAAGTTTACGACGGCTATCTTCGCCTTGCGGAGAATAATTCACGCATAGTATGCGTCCAATGCGGCGGAACTAAATTTGAAACAGCGGATAATATTTACAAAATTCTTAAAGAAAACGCCATAATATAATTAAGGTAGACAATGGAACAGCTTATAAAAAGCACAGCGGCTTACAAAATTTTATGCGGGGAAGCTAAAGAGGGCAGACTGGCTCACTCTTATATGCTCGTCTTTGCCGACGGCGCCAATATGCGGGCGGCGTTGAAAATTTTCGCCAAAGTGATTTTTTGCTGTAAAGACGGCGATAAATTGAGCGGAAAGATAGACAGGGAAACTTACCCCGACTGTAAAATTTACCCTCAGGGCGACAAAAAATTTACCGTCGAGGCCGTGTCTGACCTTATCGCCGACAGCGCGTTAAAGCCTACCGAAGGCAGTAAAAAGCTGTACGTTATAAGCGGCTTTGAGGAATGTTCCGCGGTGGTGCAGAACAAGCTTTTGAAGGTACTGGAAGAACCGCCCGAAGGGATATGCTTTTTGCTTGGCGCTTCAACTGCGGCGCCCGTGCTTCCTACCATAAAATCGCGCGTGCATATGCTTGAAATACCGCCTTTCACCGCCGATGAAATTTACGCCGCGCTGGAGCGGGAACGCCCCTACGGCGGGTATAACCGCAGGGCGGCGGAAAGCTGCGGCGGAATACTCGGGGCGGCTCAGTCGCTCGCAGGCGGGGCGTTCGCCGAGATAAACTCGGCGGCTCTGGAACTCTGTACGGCGACTACTTACGAAAAGGCGGGCGAGCTGTCGCTTAAATACGCCGACAGCAAGTATAAAAAACAGATCATAGCCGAGGCCGAAAGATTGTTTTTTACCGCCTTGAAGACTACGGTTACGGGCGCCGCCGACTACGATTCGCAGCAGATATGTAAGGCGTGGAATAAAAACACCCTTATCTTCGCGGCCGAAAGTTACGGGCGGGCGCAGGCAGATTTAAAGTTCAACGCATATTTTTCTGCCCTTATATACAATCTTATGCTTGGCGTTATACAGGAGAATGATAAATGGTTAAAATTATAGGAGTGAGATTTAAAGACGGAGGCAAGATGTACTACTTCGCCCCCGGCCAGGATAATTATAATATAGGCGACGGGGTGGTGGTAGAGACCTCTCGCGGGGTGGAATACGCCACGGTCGCCATGGAAGAAAAGGAGATAGCAGAGGAAGAACTTATCGCCCCGTTGAAGCCTGTAGTCAGGCTGGCCACCGAAAAGGATAAAGAGACGGTGCGCCGCAACGAGGAAAAACGCGAGGGGGCGATGAAGATCGCCGCAGAAAAAATCGCCGCCCGCGGGCTGGAAATGAAGCTGGTGGACTGCGAATTTACCTTCGACGGCAGCAAGGTGCTGTTTTACTTTACGGCGGACGGCAGGATAGACTTCCGCGAGCTTGTAAAAGACCTCTCTTCAGTCTTCCGCATAAGGATAGAACTCCGCCAGATAGGCATACGCGACGAGGCGAAAATGACGGGCGGCCTCGGCCCCTGCGGCAGGGTTTGCTGCTGCTCGAGCTGCATGCCCGACTTCAAAAAGGTCTCTATAAAAATGGCGAAAAACCAGGGGCTCTCTTTAAACCCCTCTAAAATATCGGGGCTCTGCGGCAGACTTATGTGCTGCCTCGCTTACGAAAACGATTACTACGCCGAGGCCTATAAAAAGATGCCTAAGCTTGGCAGCGAAGTGACTACCCCCGAAGGCGTAGGCATGGTTGTAAACATAAATATGCTTAAAATGGAAGTAAAAGTCAAAATAGTCAAGGGCGACGCCATGCTGTACCGCGACTTTAAGGTAGACGAGGTTAAGTTCAAAAAGCACGGCAGGCCCGAAAAGGAAGAGGAACTTGACGACGAAGTCAAAAAACTCTTAGACTGATTAGCTTTCCCCTTTAAGGGGAGCCTTCTTCTGTCATTCTGAGCGTAACGCAGTGAAGCCGAAGAATCCCCTCGATAAAATGAAAGCGGTCGGGGTCAGGCTTTTTGATTACCGCAAAGCTGTATTTTTTATTTTACAAAATTAACCAAAGTTAATAAAAATAGGGGCAAAAAAGTTGCAATTTTGTAAAATTTTTTTGCCGTTCCCTCTTTACAACGGCAAAAAGGTGTGATATAATAAAAAAGCTTAAAGGCGTATTATTATTTTGGAGGTGCAATATGGCACACGTTATTTCTGATGAATGCGTAATGTGCGGCGCATGCGAAGCTACCTGCCCCGTATCCGCTATCTCAGCAGGCGATACTAAATATGTTGTTGACGCAGATACCTGCATTGATTGCGGCGCTTGCGAAGAAGGCTGCCCTACAGGCGCTATCGCCGCTGCGGAATAATCACATAAACAAGACTTAAAGCAGAGCGGGACAATTATTGTCCCGCTCTGTGGCTTTGTAATCGGCGGGCTAGGCGAAATAATTTACCGCTTCAAAACAGTTTACGCAAATATTTTTTTCGGTTATAATAGGGGTATGGAATTAAAGCTTAAAGAAGGCGAAGCCGCGGAAGAACTGTTCGCCGATAAAATTATAATACAAAACACTTCGCTTTACCGCTTTACTTCAGACAGCGTCCTTTTATCCCGCTTTGTAAAGGGCAAAAAGGGCGAGGTCGCGGCAGACCTGTGTTCGGGTTCGGGCATTGTAGGGCTGCATTTTGCCTGCCTGAACACGCATATCAAATCTGTTACCCTCTTTGAAATGCAGCAAAGCCTCTATGATATGTCCCTGCGGACCATAGAATACGACGGATTTTCAAACGCCTCCGCCGTCTGCTGCAAAATACAGGATATCGGCAAAGAGTACAACGGCAGATTCTCCCTTGTTTTGTGCAATCCCCCCTACGAAAAGGGCGGGTTTGAAAATTTATCCTACGAAAAGGCGATCTGCCGCAAAGAAATTACCGTGACTTTAAAAGAAATCGTTGTTGCCGCCGCGAGGATTTTAAAATTCGGCGGAAGGTTTGCCGTTATAAACAGGGCAGACAGGGCGGCCGAGCTTATTTACCTTTTAAAGTCGAACGGCCTCGAGCCTAAAAGGATGCAGTTTGTCTGCGGCAAAAAAGAGGCCAGACCCTACCTTGTAATGGTAGAGGCGGCGAAGGGCGGAAAAGAGGGCGTTGACGTTCTTCCAAACCTTGTAAACGACGATAGTTGCGGCATATGCGGGGGTTAATTTAAAATGATTTACTTTGTGGCTACGCCTATAGGCAACCTTAAAGATATCTCTTTAAGGGCTTTGGAGGTCTTGCGGGAGGCCGACGTGATATTTTGCGAGGATACCCGCCATTCTTTGAAGCTTTTAAACGCTTACGATATAAAAAAACAGCTTTTAAGCTGCCATAAATTCAACGAAAAGGAGGCCGCGGAGAAAATAATTGCGGCATATGAGGGGGGCAAACAGGTTGCTGTAATCTCTGACGCGGGCATGCCCGTAATATCCGACCCCGGCAACGTTGTCTGCAAAACTCTCAGCGAAAGGGGTATACCTTACACCGTGATTCCGGGGGCGAACGCATTTCTGTCGGCCTTGGTTTTATCTGCTATGCCCGCCGACAGGTTTGCCTTTTTAGGCTTTTTGCCCGACAAACAGGGCGAAAGAAGAAGGCTGCTTTCCACTTACGCCGACCTTGACCTGACGCTCTGCTTTCACGCCGCCCCGCAGGATGTGGACCGTTACATTGCGGATATGTACGAGGTATTCGGCGACAGACCGGCCTGCGCCGTGCGGGAAATTACCAAAATTCACGAGGAAGCAATACATTTTACCTTAAAAAACGGCTTGCCGCAGGAAAAGAAGGGCGAATACGTGCTTATAGTCGGCGGGGCCGAAAAAAAGGACAACCCCCTGAACGATCTTTCGCCAGAGGAGCATATCAGGGCGTATATGGCCGAGGGCCTCGACAAAAAAGAGGCGGTAAAGCGGGCCGCGAAGGACAGAGGGGTAACAAAGTCAGAACTCTACAAATACTCTTTAGATCTTTAACGGAGGTTACATATGAAAAAGAATAAGGACGAAAAAGCCCTCGAGCTAAAAGAAAATCCCGAAGAACACAAGATGACCATCTTTGAGTACGAGGATAAATACGTAAAGAGGCAAAACAGCAAGGCGGCTTCGTTTTTTGTAAAAATGCTTGCCGCTGTGATAGGCGTCTTCCTCTTTACCTGCCTGTTTTTAGTCGCAATGAAGGTTTTTGACGTAAATATGTACGCAGGCATTGCCGTATCGGCCGCATGCGTCGTCATTTACATTTTTATTTACATAGTTCCCCTCGTCAGAATTTTCAAGACCGACTATTTTCAGACCAACGTAAATTCTCAGTCTGCCCGCGAGGCGCAGAGGCACAACAGGCGGGTGAGAACCAGCCTCGCCGAAAAAATCATTGACTTCAACGCGTCGGTGGACGGCCCCGGCTGGTACGACGACAAGACGGTGGTAGAGATGGCCGCCTGCCTTGTAAACAAGGATGACGAGGGCATAAAAAATTGCCTTACTACCCTCTACACCGGTTCGGTAAAAAAATCGGCCAACTCTATAATCAGAAAAAACGCCGTAAAATGCGGAATGTATTCCGCCGTTTCACAAAACAGTACGGCCGACGCCGCCATAGTCGCCGTGATAGATCTGCAGATGGTAAAGGATATTGTGTTTTTGTACGGCTTCCGTCCGTCGGACGCAAAGCTTGCGAAAATATTCGCCAAAGTGGTGCAAAACGCGCTTGTGGCTTACGGATTAGGCAACGTAAAGATAGGCAACGGCGTGGCGAAGGCTATAGGCGGGGCGGTATCGCCTATACTCGGTTCGGCGATATCCGTATTGGTGGACAGCTCTATCCAGGGGATAACAAACAGCGCCCTTACGGCTATGATAGGCTTCCAGACTATAAAATATCTCAATTTTGAGTATAAATTGCAGAACATTTTAGACGGAATAGAGATTACCGAAACGCAGGAGGAGTTTGAAAAGACCTGCGAAGAGGTAGAGGCCGAGGTGAAAGCTTCGCGTAAAAAGAAGGTAAAAGAAGCGGGTTAAAATGCCGTTAGTTAAGGCATATATGCGGGTCAATTCAAAAAGCAGACGGCCAAGCGCCGTCTGCTTTTATAGGTTGTTGTTTTAGATTTAAGCGCTTTGCGCGTCGCCTGTTATAGCAAATGTAAAGTCGCTGAACTCAACTGCAATACCTCTTGCCGCGAACATGCAAAGGTAGATATAATTTTCATCGGTCGCCGTAAGCGAGAAATCGGTATAAGTCGCCGTATAGGTGCTTGTGCCATCGGTTACCGTTACTTTGAATATCTGACCGCCGCCGGATATGCTAACGGTATATGTATCGCCTGCCGCCATTGCGCCAAATGCCGACTTCTTTGTCATAGAATCATCGGTTTTGCTGAATATGGCGTAGCTGTTGCTTGTGTCAAGCGCACCCGCCGCTATGTAGTTTGTGGAAATTGCTGTGTCGTATGTATCTATGTACATATCGTCGCGAAGCATAAGGCCAAAGCCTGACTGATTTGACGCGCCGCTGCCTACCGCTGTCAGTTTTACTGTTACGCTCGCCGCAAACGTCTTGCTTACGTCTATCTGTGTAAATATGGCGCCTAAACCGTCTTTGGATGATGATAATTTGCCGTTGTTGCTTGAGCTGTTGTCAATAGTGTATACGCTGTCGGTATTGGTGAATGTGTAGTTGCTAAGCTTTGAGGCTCCGCCGACGTCGCCGAATACCGTTTTATAAAGATTATAAGATGTGGAACCGTCTACAGAATCTGTTACAGTACTGTAACCTGTGGATGAGAGGGTAGGCGCGGAGTAAGGCTTATATTCGTAAGAAGAATTATATGCCGCTTCAAGATCGTTCGCCTTTGTAGGTTCTGTTATGTTGTCTAATACATAGTAACCTAAATTGCAGGTTTTTCTCGCTGTTTGCAAAGCTGTGGCTATCTGGTAAGAAATCATTTTGGCGCCGTACATATTGATATGCGTGCTGTCCATACCGTCAGGTACAACGCTTACCGTTTCTCCCGTTTCGCTTCCCTTTAACGCTACGCTTCTCGCTGTTTCGTCGCCGTCTTCAGCATGTTTTGCCTTTGTGAAAGCGTGGAACCATTGAGCTTCCTCGCCGAGGGTGGTATAAAGTTCGGTTGTTATTGTGGTAAGATCTACGCAAGTAACGCTGTAATTTTCCGCAAGGTTGCGTATGCACGCCGCATAATCGCCGTCGCTCGTCACATGGCCTGAACTGCCTGTGTAGTTTGAACTTGAATTGTAACGGACTATAGGTGTGCAAAGTATAGGGGTTGCTCCCTTTTCTATAGCTACTGCTATGTAATAATTATAGAGGTAGTACTGGAAGGTGCCCTCTGTTTCGGCTGCGTTAAGCGTAGGCGCTGTATATCTTTCTGCATCGTCAGACTTTTCGTCGTTGTGGCCGAAACCTATTATAAGGTAATCGCCTTCCGATATGCTGCTTGTAAGGGTTGTGTAGTTGTCTTCAGAAATAAAGCTCTTGGAGCTTCTGCCGGACAGCGCCAGGTTTTTGACGGTGACATATGTGCTGTCTACATAGTTGCCGAACTGCGTGCCGTAGCCGTAGCGGGGCAGGTAGTAACTGTCAGAAAATTCGCACACCGTGCTGTCGCCTACAAAATAGACGGTGGTAGAAGAAAGAGTGTATTCATCGTCTTCTTCCTCGTCGTCTCCGCTTTCCTCGGTTCCCGTGCTTTCCTCATCTCCCGAGCTCTCTTCAACGCCTGAACTGTCTTCGGTACTGCTTTCCTCGGCGACAGAACTCTCTTCAACGCTGCTTTCTTCGGCGGTTGAGCTTTCTTCTGTATTGCTGCTTTCCGTTGCGCCGCTTTCCGAACCGCTGTTGGTTGAAGTGTCGCCGTTGCCGCTGCACGCCGCTGCGAACATCATCGCAGAAGCGAGACCGCAGGAAACAAGGGCGGCGAAAAACTTCTTCAATTTTAGCATAATTTCTCTCCTGAAGCCGCAAAAATTTTCGCTCCGACTATACGTATTTACCCGGAACGCATACGCGGTACAGAGTATGTACAAAAAAGGTATACATATTTCGTACGGCAAATTGCTGCTTAAAAACGCTGAAATTTGCGTAAAAAACAGCAATTTAAGTAACATTTTTGCGGTAATTTTGATGCCAGTTTAAGTATACCATTTCAGACTGTGTAAAGTCAATTAATTATCAGTTTTTGTGAAATAAATTTTCTCTTTTTGTTAAATATGTTCATTTTTATGGGCGATATAATTATGGATAATTTTGCCGTTAATTAAGGCATATATGCGGGTCAATTCAAAAAGCAGACGGCGTAACGCCGTCTGCTTTTGCAGCTTTTTGTGATTTAATATATTACCGTGTCTATCACGCCGCCGCCTATGCACTGGTCGCCGCAATACAGTACTGCGTACTGCCCTTCGGTCACCGCCCGCTGGCGATCGGCGAATTCTATTTTCATACTGTCGCCCGAAACGGTGACTTTTACCTTTTGTTCGGGCTGGCGGTAACGGAATTTTGCCGTGCATTCAAAAGTTTTTTCAGGCAGATCGAAGCCTATAAAATTGAGCCCAGTCGCCGCGCACGCTGCCGAGTAGAGGGGCGTTTCGTCGCCGTGCGAAACGTAGAGAACATTGTTTTGCAGATCCTTTTTTACGACAAACCATCTGCCCTCTTCGCCGCGCGTTCCGCCGAGGTTCAGACCCTTTCGTTGGCCTATAGTATAGTACATAAGCCCGATATGCTCGCCTACAACCCTGCCGTCTAACGTGCGGATCTGCCCGCTTTGCGCGGGCAGGTAATTTTGCAAAAATTTACGGAAATTTCTTTCGCCTATAAAGCAGATGCCCGTGCTATCCTTCTTTTCCGCCGTGGCGAGGCCGTTTTGCTCGGCGATGGCCCTTACTTCGGGTTTTGTAAGGCCCGAAAGGGGAAAAATTACGTTTTCAAGCTGGCTTTCTTTCACCTGGTTTAAAAAGTAGGTCTGGTCCTTGCCCGCATCTTTCGCCTTGAGCAGGCGGTGCCTGCCGTTTTCGTGCGATATGCCGCAGTAGTGCCCCGTCGCGATATAGTCGGCCCCTAATTTTGCGGCGTACTCGCGGAACGGGCCGAATTTTATCTCTCTGTTGCACAAAACGTCGGGGTTTGGCGTCCTGCCTGCCTTGTATTCCGAGAGGAAATAGGTGAATACCCTGTCGTAGTATTCTTTGGAAAAGTTGACGGTGTAGTAGGGGATATCCAGCTTGCCGCATACGCGCCTCACGTCAGAAAAGTCGGTTTCGGCGGTGCATGCGCCCGACTGGTCGTCTTCTTCCCAGTTGAGCATAAAGAGCCCCGTAACATCGTACCCCTGTTGTTTTAAAATTAACGCGGCTACCGAGCTGTCTACGCCGCCGCTCATGCCGACTACTACCGATTTTTTCATCTTTATATTTGCCTTGATAAATTTTGACGCTTTGCTTTCGCTAAATTCAGTATAACACAAAAAAAATTAATTGCAAAGCGTGAAAGGGTGTGGTATAATAATTTTTACTTAAAAGGGGGTAAGCGGATGGAACTTCCTGAAGATGATTTTATTTTGCTTTCGGTTATCAATATGAAGCTTCGCGACGGCTGCCCGTCTTTAGAAGAGCTCTGCTTCGAATCGGGCTGGGAATATGCCTCGGTTACCGCCAGACTTAAGTCGGCGGGGTATGTTTACAGCGAAGAAAAGAACAGAGTTGAATAATTTATGTGCTTGTAGTCTAATTGGATAAAACAAGGGCCTCCGACGCCCTCGTTGAGAGTTCGAGCCTCTCCAGGCACACCAAAGGGAACAGCATTAGCTGTTCCCTTTTTTGAGTTTTATGATATTTTCGCCATATGGCCTCCCCTAATAGGGGAGGAGGACCGCTTGCGGTGGAGGGGTTTGTGTGAAATAAGGAGGAACCCCTCAGTCTGCTACGCAGCCAGCTCCCCTAATAGGGGAGCCTTAACAGAGGTGTGCAAAGTTTCGGGCTACGTCCTCACACAGAATGACAGGAGAACGCTCGCAAATAGCGTAAAATTACGCATTTTTCATCATATCTATAAAATATTCGTGTATGCGGGTATCTTTGGTAAGCTCGGGGTGAAACGCCGTCGCAAGCTGGTTGTTCTCCCTCGCGGCGACTATTTTGCCGTCAAATTCGGCCAAAACCTTGGTTTCGCCGTAAACGTCGGCGATATACGGCGCCCGTATAAACACGGCGGGGAACTTCCCCGCGCCTTTAAAGTCTACCTCGGCCGAAAAACTTCCGAGTTGCCTGCCGTAGGCGTTCCGCTTTGCCTCTATATCCATGGTGGCGAGCCTCGCCCTGAAGTCATTTGTTATGTTTTTGGCCAAGAGGATAAGCCCCGCGCACGTTCCGAAGGTCGGCAAGCCGCTTAAAATAAGCTGTTTTAGCCTTTCAAGCATGTCAAGTTCGGTCAAAAGTTTTATCATTACGGTGGACTCCCCGCCGGGGATTACAAGCCCGTCAAATTGCTGATTCAAATCGCTTGCTTTTCGCAATTCAACCGTGGATATGCCTAAACTATTCAGCATTTTCCCGTGTTCTGAGAACGCCCCCTGAAGGCATAAAATTCCCGCTTTCATCACTTGCCGCGTTCCGCCATCAAAAGGGCTATTTCCTGTTCGTTTATGCCGACCATCGCTTCGCCTAAATCTTCCGAAAGTTCGGCGATAAGCTTTGCGTCGGTATAGTTTGTCACAGCCTGCACTATGGCCCTCGCCCGCTTTGCGGGGTTGCCCGACTTGAATATTCCGCTGCCTACAAATACGCCTTCGGCGCCTAACTGCATCATAAGCGAAGCGTCGGCGGGGGTGGCTACGCCGCCTGCGGCAAAGTTGACTACGGGCAGTTTGCCGTTTTCGTGAACGTAAAACGCTAAATCGTAGGGAACCTGCAGCTTTTTCGCCGCCTCGTATACCTCGTCCTGTGACATAGATACCAGCCTGCGTATTTCGGCGTTCATCGCCCGCATATGCCTCACCGCCTGCACAATATCGCCAGTGCCGGGCTCGCCCTTTGTCCTTATCATCGAAGACCCTTCGTTTATACGCCTTAAAGCTTCGCCTAAATCCCTCGCCCCGCACACAAAGGGAACTTTAAATTGCCGTTTGTCTATGTGGTAGACGTCGTCTGCGGGGGAGAGAACTTCCGATTCGTCTATGTAGTCTATCTCTATCGCCTGTAAAACCTGAGCCTCGGCGAAGTGGCCTATGCGGCATTTTGCCATTACGGGGATAGAGACGGCCTGTTGTATGCCCTTGATCATTTTAGGGTCTGACATTCTTGAAACCCCGCCAGCCGCGCGTATATCCGCAGGGATGCGTTCCAGAGCCATTACGGCGCAGGCGCCCGCGTCTTCGGCGATTTTAGCCTGCTCGGGCGTGGTGACGTCCATAATTACCCCGCCCTTGAGCATCTGCGCAAGATTTTTGTTGAGTTCGTAACGTGAGTTTTCCATAATTTACCTCGCTTTTTGTACTGACGTACAGTATACCTGCATACTGATATTATTAAAATAACCAAATTAAGTAAAGTTTATAGTACCAGTTAGAGTGAAGCGGTAAATTATCGCCATATTATAAACGGCCGAACATTTTATGTCATCCTGAGCAAGGAAAGCCAGATTAACACCTCATCCACCGCAAGCGGTCCCCCTTCCCCTGCAGGGGAATGCTACAATGCGGTTTACCTATTATTTTCTACAATGCTGTTGACAGGCGGGGTTATTAATAGTAAAATATTGTTACAAAACAACTTGTCTTTAAGGAGATTTTATGAGATATCGCAATCCTATATTGCCCGCAGACTTTTCCGACCCCGACGTTATAAGGGTAGGCGAGGATTTTTATATGGTTTCCTCCAGCTTCAATTTCAACCCCTGTATCCCCGTTCTGCATTCTGTAAACCTTGTAGAATGGGAACTCATCGGCTATGTTATGGACAATCTCCCTTTGGATATATACAAAAAGGTGGTACACGGCGGGGGAGTATGGGCCCCCTCTATAAGGTACCATAACGGCACATTCTACTGCTGCTTCCCTCTGTACGGCTACGGCGTATGGGTATGCGAAACAAAGGATATTTACGGCAAATGGTCCGCGCCCCGCCGGTTGTTGCCGTTTGAAGGGCTGGAAGACCCCTGCCCTATCTGGACGGACGACGGCAAGTGCTATATGGCGGTGGCCTTTTGCATAAGCAAGGCGGGTTTTAACTCTTACATTGCCGTATACGAAGTCAGCCCCGACCTTACCGAATGTTACGGCGACTACAAAATAGTGTACGACGGACATAACGACAACCCCTGCATAGAGGGGCCTAAATTCTATAAGCATGGCGACTATTACTATATCTACGCCCCCGCGGGCGGCGTAAAGCACGGCTGGCAGACGGCGCTCCGTTCAAAAAATATCTACGGGCCGTACGAGAGCAAGGTTGTTATGGCGCAGGACGACAGCAAAATAAACGGCCCTCACCAGGGGGCGCTGGTAGACCTGCCCGACGGCGGGTACGCGTTCGTCCATTTTTCTGACAGAGGGGCGTACGGCAGAATTACCTACCTGCAGCCCGCCGAGTGGATAAACGACTGGTGCATATGCGGCAAGCCTAAGTACAGGATACTCAACGGCAGCCCGACAGGGGAGGGGGAGTATCCCGTAAATATCCAAAGCGGACATAAGATAGATTACAGTGACTGTTTTAAGGATAAACTCTCGCCCGTATGGCAGACCCCCGCCGTGTGCGGCAGCGACTGGTACAGCGTAAAAGACGGGCTTAAAATTAAAGGGTGCGAACCGACGAATGTGTATTATCTGGACAAATGCCTTACGCAACGGTTTTCGGCATACAATTTTAAGGTGAGCGTAAAGGCGGAAATCAAAGGCGATTGCTATGCCGCCCTTGCGGTTACAGGCAGTACCTGCTACAGTTTGTGCCTTTTTAACGACAGGATAGAAAAAAGGGTGAGCGACGCAAACGGGGAAAAGACGGTATTTACGACTTATTACGGAAGCCGTTTTTCTCCATTCAACGGAAGGAAAGACGCGGAAATACCGCCTGAAAATATGGTAAACGGCAAGGCGGAACTTGGTTTGATGGTGCAGAAAATTAACGGCAAAGCGCTGTGTATGTTTACCATAGACGGCAGGCATTGGAGCGACTTTGTCGCCTCCGCGGGCCGCTGGATAGGCGCCCGCGTAGCCCTTTGCTGTGTAGGCGACGGCGAGGCTGTATTTAAAGACTATGTTGTCACCGAATTGCCCGTAGAACCTGAAGAAAATTTTTAAATTGAGGCCCTTGCAGGAATAGGGTAGGAATGAGATTCTTCGATTCTGCCCTGACGGGCTTCATTTTGCACCATATAATCAGAAACCTTATACAATAAGGTGTGCAAAGTTTCGGGCTGTCGCCCTCACGCAGAATGACAGACGGCTCAGCGCCCCCCTGACAGGTTCCGCTCAGAATGACGATGCGGGCGGCCGAAAAGCTTTTTTCTTGTCATCCTGAGCGTAATGGAGCAAAGCGAAATGAAGTCGAAGGATATCTGCGCCTTATTATCTGAAACCTTCTATAATGCGGTGTGCAGAGTGTCGCTTCGCTCGCACGCACGAACGTGCGGCTGAAAAGTTGTTAAAAAATAATCTGTTTAAAAAATGGCAAACCCCTCAGTCAGCTAAAGCTGCCAGCTCCCCTAATAGGGGAGCCTTTATAGGTAAGTGTAGTCAGCTCGTGCTATTAAGGGAGGCTATATTGCGGTAATATCAATAACAATAACCGCCCTGCGATTTGTAGTCGCAGGGCGGCGCTTTATTGCGTTAATTAAGCCATAGTATGGCGGCAATCGCAGGTTGCAACGCCAAAATTTACAAAAGTAAAAATAACAATTACAGTTCGTCGGCGTTCGGGTCCTGATAGCCTACGCCGTAAATATCTTTCGCGGAAGTCACTATCATAAAGGCCTTAGGGTCCTCTTTTTTGACTATGTCTTTGAGTTTAGGGAAGGCCGCCTTTCTGCATACGCACATGATAACCTCTTTATCCGTTCCCGTGTACGCGCCCTTGCCGTTCAAAAACGTCGCGCCGGTGTTTACCTCGGTCATAATGTGTTTGCACATAGTCTCTACGTCGCTCGCCCCGGGTATTATGTATACAAGCTTTGCCGAGTTGCTGCCGTACAAAACGTAGTCAAACGTCAATGTTTCGGTCGCGAGCGATATTACCGAGTAAATCCACCTTTCCACCTCGTTCATGCCGGCAATCTCGGTGTTCTCTATAAGTATGGCGCCAAGGGTTACTATTATCACATTTACGGCAAAGGCGATTTCGCCCGTTTTAAGAGACCTGAATTTTTTGCGAAGTATCTTTACAATTATATCTGTGCCGCCTGTGGAGGAATGAGCCCTGAATACAAGGCCTAGCCCCGCGCCGAACAAAATGCCTGCAGCGACCGCCGCGATAAGCGAGTTGTCTGTAAGCGGCAGAGCTATATTCAGGCATTTATCGCTTAAAAGGAAGGAAAATAATTCCATAAGCAGCGAAGAAACGACGGTAGAGTATATTGTAGAGAACATCATCTTTTTGCCGAGGAATATAAAGCCTATAATAAACAGGGGGATATTGAAAATTATAATCCAGTAGCCCGTAGATAAAATGCCGTGGTTTTCTAAAATCAAGCCAATACCGGTAACCCCGCTCGAGGCTAAGTTGTTAGGGCTTAAAAACAGCTCTACGCCTAAGGCGTACAAGGCGCAGCCGCAGGTGGCTATAAGGTGCCTTACTATTACATTCAAAACTTTCTTTTTATCCATATATAACCTTAATTAAAAAAATTAATTTTAGCTTTTAAATTTTCTCATAGCAGATTATAACACTTTAAAAATTTAAGTCAACATTGTTTACTTACTTTTTTTAGGTTTACGGAAAAAATTTTTATCAGTAATCTTGCTCATACGCCGTT
>JAJPXK010000055.1 GCA_021205485.1 Clostridia bacterium
TGATGCAGAAATATTTTGGAAACAACAAGGATAAGACTGCGAATCGCATTCTCGCCGGGGTGCTTTGCGCGGTGCTGGTTGCAATGCTGATTTTTGCAAGAGGTAATGCGTACTATATGTATGAGCAGACGACTTTCAGCGATGTTGCGCGTACACATTGGGCATATGATTATGTCGAATATTGCTATGACGGCGGTATTGTCGAGGGCGTAGGAAACGAAAAGTTTGACCCCGATGCTACACTGACGAGGGCGCAGTTTATAACCATGATGGGACGTGCGACGTATGAGAACGAAGTGCAGGCCCAGACAACCAGTTCGGATAGCTGGTACTCTGGATACGTCCGGTATCTTATCAACAAGGGGTATTTGGACGGAATCGCAACCGATGAAACCAGCTTGAATCAGGGGATGCCGCGTCAGGAGATGGCGCAACTGCTCTATAACCTTTGCGATAATGGAGAAATCGTCGTTGGATTGTACAGCAGCGAATATGAAGGAGAGGTCACGGTCAGCGGCGTTAGTATCAACGTTGATATGATGGACTACATTTCCGATGCAAGCAGCATTGGAAGTCAATATAAAGATGCGGTGGAATACTGCTACTATGTAGGTTTGCTCACAGGGTTCGAGGATGGAACATTCCAGCCGAACGGAACAGTTACCAGAGCGCAGGCGTGTGCAGTGGTGAATCGGGCAGATTATTGGAATGACGCCTTGAATATGTCTCGATCCAAATTAAGCGATGTTGGAATCACAGATGACGCCATGGGGCAGGTCGTCAGCAATGAAGTTATTCGGCTTATCAACGAATACAGAGTTGAAAATGGGCTTGAAGAATATACAGTCAAGAAGTTTATGAATCAGGGGGCTGCGGTCAGAGCTGCGGAATTTGCCGCGTATCCGTCGCTGGCGCATACAAGGCCGGATGGTACGTCGAATGGACGGGTCTATGAAGACCTATTCGGTGGATCCTATCTAAGTTGCAATGAGAATTTGGCAGGAGGCATAATTGGCTCAACTTTAGCAGAGTATGCCGAGAATATTGTTCTAGGTTGGAAGAATTCTTCGGGACATAACAAAACAATGCTGTATAGTAGCTATGTATATATTGGGTGCGGTGTAAGTTTCACTTCTGCAGCAGTCTATTGTTCTACAAACTACACCTCTGTGGGACAACTTGACAGATGTGGTTTTGGAACCTACGACTAACACTCATTTCCAAATAATTTAATCAATAGATTCAAACCACCGGCTCGCTGAGTCGGTGGTTTTTTATTTTATACTTTCAGGTTTTTGCAAAATGGGGCTGGTTCGTAAATTCAAATATACAAAGCCCCAAAGGTTCAGATGTTCTGAAGCCTATAAGAGAGAAAGAGAAAACGCAAAAAATGACAAATGAGCAAATCAAGTGTGGATTTATACGATAGAGTGAGATAAAACTCAAGATGGAAAAATGTATAAACTTTTCATTCAAATTTCGTTAAAAGTTTTATGAACAAAATTTTGCGAAAACTCTTGACAAATTTTCAAAAACTGGGTAAGTTGCAAGTGGTTTTTGGCAGAACTATAGTTTCTGGCCAGAACCAACACAACATTCTATCTTGTAAATAAATTTTTTGGAGGTTTCTCAAGATGTGTAATTCACGGAAATTCAGAAGGTTCATGGCCTTGCTGCTTACCATTGTTATGGTACTTGGCACGGTCGGAACATCGGTCAGCGCCAGTGAATATGGTGGTTCGACTGGCAACACCAGCCCGATCACACCGGGTTCCGGAAACTATTCCGGTGCTTTTTTCACCTCTTTGCAGCAAGGAGGTACTGGAACACAAGAAGGCGTTCGATATTCGCTTGTTAAAGTGGATAAGGACGCAGTTGCAACGCAAATTACGAGCTTTGACCAGTATGAAACGCTGGGCGTATATGACGCTATATCCTCAGAGCTTGATAGTTTGCTAAGTAATCGCAGCGCCTATAAAAAAATATATTTTACGAATATGCGATATGGCACTGGCTGGGTGCAGCGCCTGAATGCACTGGATTATGAGGTCGGTGTCGGACGATATGGCAGAGAGTTTTTGACAACTGTCAATATGTATGCTTGGGAATATGACAACATGGGTGGTGGCAATGCACGAGATATTGGTACATTAGACACCTTTTATAATCAGGCAGTTCAAATATACGGCGTGTATTACGGCGAAGGTACTTCCGAATATGATGAACACGTTGCAAATCTCAATGCCTGTAAAAGTGATTTCATCACGTCATTTGTGGATAGCGACGGCAATGCTTTGGCTGATGGCGCATTGCTAACGATGACTACCAGCGGTTCATTAACTGGTATTTCCGGCGAGACTGGTCGTTCGGTAGGCGAAAACAACGAACTCCTGAACGCCCTTGTTATGGTGCTTTCTGCTACGCCTTATCTGGATGATAACGGCGACCTTCAAGCACAATATGTAAGCGCAGTCCTGACAGCAGAGGATTTCATTGCTGAGGGCGATGATTACTGCTATCGAATCCTCGCAGAACCGACCTGCGTGACATATTGCAGCACCAGCGAGTTTTATCTTACAACGATGCGTGATATTTTCACGTTGCAGGAAATTTATTATCCAAGTCAATCCCCGCTTACCGGATACACTGGTTATTATGATGATGGTACTCTTTTAAGCACGCAAAACAAATATATTTTGAGTACTCTGACATACGCTGTTTGCCAGACTGCGGATGAGTTTATCGACTATGATAAAACGACATATTCAAACCTGTTGAATCCAGACCAGTCTAACGCGGCAGAGGCGTTGAGTTCGGCAATCAAAACATGGAAAGAAGATAATCTCAGCGCCACACCTGCGTTTACAGCATACGATAATGGATATTTTTTCCCGGATACGGGCGGACAGCTATATCGAATCGAGCGTGCAATCTTCCAAGGGACTACAGAAACAGATACACTGACCTACGGTGCTTATTCCCTTGCAATTTTGTCGCCGTTTAACTTTACGCCGACTATTGAAGAAGAAGGCGAAGTTAAAATTGTCAAAGAAGAAGATGGCACTGGAAAGAAACTGGAAGGCGCGACCTTCAAAATCGAGGATGTGACAGACCCGGCAGCGATTGTTGAAATCGGAGAATTTACAACCGATAGCGATGGTGAAATCGTGCTGGATATAGCCAACGATGGCTTAGAAGTCGGCCACACCTACCTTGTAACGGAAAGCGATCCTCCGACGGGGTATGAGAAGATAGATACGCCGCAGGAGTTTACGATTGTAGAGGATTCAGACGGGAATCTTTCCGCCGATGAGCAAAATTTACAAGCAGTAACCTCACTTAATCATCGCATCCTTGGAAACAACAAGGATAAGATTGCGAATCGCATTCTCGCCGGGGTGCTTGTCGCGGTGCTGGTTTTTTTAACCATGTTCGCAAGGGGGGTTGCGGCCAGCAACTTTAGTGATGTTGTAAGCGGTCATTGGGCTTATAACTACGTCGAGTATTGCTATGGACAGGGAATCGTTGAAGGTGTTGGCAATGGGAAGTTTGACCCTGATGCTACACTCACAAGAGCGCAGTTTATTACGATGATGGGACGTGCAACGTATGAAAGCGAGGTACAAGCCCAGACGACCAGTTCGGATAGCTGGTACTCCGGCTATGTTCATTATTTGTCCAACAAGGGGTATCTGGACGGAATCGCAACCGATGAGGCAAGTCTG
>JAJPXK010000168.1 GCA_021205485.1 Clostridia bacterium
AAAAATTATGTAACAATTAAAAAAAGTTGTTTCGGCATTCGCAAAAGTTTACAGTTGTATTAATTGTAATAGTTGTAATTACAAGGCATACAGCCAGCAATTTTATCCGTTTATTAAAAATTATTTATTTATTCGCCGCCGCCCTTGTTTTATTCGGCAAAATATGATACAATTATTTATGTTGATAAAAAATATTTATTCGGAGGGAATATAAATGTCGGCGTTAGCTGTAAACATTTTAACCACAATAAGCCTTTTATGGCTTTCAGGGATTATCGGCTACATTATTTTCAGAATAGCGAAGATGGCCAAAGACAGAGATTCCGCAAAATTGTACGAGTTTTTAAAGAGCTTTAAAAAAGGCAGTTGCTTTTTGGTATACTTTGCGGCAATACCCCTGTATTTTTCCGCCCTGTACAGCGGCGGGGCCTCCCTCGGCTACTCTATTTTTACGGCGATAGAAAAGAGCATATCGTTGGTTGTTCTGTCATTCGACTATGGCGCCGCCTCCGCCCTTATCGCGGCAAACGCGTACTACGCCGTTGTTATATACATATGCTACATAGCCGTAATATTAAACGCCGTTTTATTCGCCGCCTCGCTCGCGGGAATGAGGCTTATGAACTATATTTACAGGCTTCTCGCTTTAAAGCAAAAGAAAAATATATACATTATTGTCGGCTGCAACGAGGGCAACAAAAAGATAGTAAGCTCTATCGCGAAAAAGGATAAGGCGAAAGGCGAAAAAGGCGAATATTCTGTCCTTATAGTGAGCGACGCCGACCTGAAAAACAAAGACGACCTTAATCTTACGATGATCGGAAACAAAATGGCGTACGTCGCCTGCGATACAGATAAATTCGGAGATTTTCTGGAAAAGAAAATAGCCGCGAAAAAGCTTTGGACAAACAAGTCGGTAAATATCATTATAAACACCAAAGACAGCGAAACCAATTTGCTTTTAACGCAAAAGCTCAGCAAATTCATAGGCGAAAGGGATATACCTCACAATATTTTAAACCGCAACGGGGTAAACGGGTACGTCTTCTGCGAGCCTAAAGACAGTTCCACCTTCAACTTCTACGTGGAAAACACTCACGGCGCTATACAGTATATAAACAAGTACCGCCTTGTAGCCATGGACTTTATAAGCAAATACCCCCTTACAAGGTATATGGATACAGAGATAGACCAGACCTTCCCCGCCCTGAAAAAAGACGTGGAAGTAAACTTTGTGATGCTCGGCTTCGGCAGGCAAAACAGGCAGCTATTCCACACCTCGGTATCCACGCAGCAGTTTATGACGATCGATGGCGGCAAAATAAAGGAAAAGCCCGTGCACTACTGCATCTACGACAAAACCGAGAGCAACGCCGACCTTATTTTAAACCACAATTACGACAGATTCAACGGCTTTGTAAGAATGAACCAAGGCCGCAAAGAGGAATTTCTGCCCTTCCCCGAAGAGCCCGCCGACGTACAGTTCCACAAAATGAGCATAAGGGACAAGTCGTTTTACAGAAACCTGTACGACGATTTAAGCGGGGAAAACAAGTACAGCTATATTGTTATAGCCTTTGGCCAGGATATGGAAAATCTTGACTTCGGGCAAAAGATATGCGTAAAGCTTAAAGAGTGGAACCTTAAGGGCAAGGTAAAGCTGTTTGTAAAGATACGCAACAACAACCTGGTTAAGGACGTTAAAAACGACAACCTTATATTCTTCGGCGACGAAAGCCGTGTTGTATACAACGCCGACGCTATTTTTCATGAGGAAATCGAAACGCTTGCAAAAAGGCGGAGCCTTTTGTATTCGGAAGAAAACTCCAAAGGACAGAGCGAAAGCGACCTTGCGAAACAGGCCTCGCAAAAGTGGTACAAACAGAGCCAGTGCCAGCGTGAATCAAACATATATGCCTGCCTTTCGTTAAAACCTAAGCTGAATATGCTCGGCTTCGACATACAAAAAAAGTCCGACAAAAAAGGCGAATCAAACGACGCGTCGGCGCGATTTATGGAAAAATACGAGTTCGGCGACCCTATAAAATATGACTATATAAGGCACGGCAACGGCCGCAGGGAAATAATCTACCGCAACGCCGACTTTGAAAAAAATTCGGTGAGGAAGTACTGCGCCGTCCTCGAACACCAGCGCTGGAACGCAAACTACATAAGCTGGGGGTTTGTTCCCGCCACAATTAAAGAGATTGAGGAGAGCCCCTCTAACGGCAAAGACTTCGCCATACGCCGCCACGGCTGCCTTACCACCTTTGAAGGGCTAAAGGAATTCTGCAAAATTACGGCCAAAAAGAAAGAGGGCGCGCCTTACGAGGAGGCCCTTGAGGCGGCGGACGTAATCCGCTACGACTACCAGATAATGGACGACGCCGTATGGCTTTTAAACAGTTGCGGCTACGAAATAACCGAGAAAAAACAATAAGGAGAAACATACAATGGCAAAGAAAATTATACACATATTTTTAGGCTCGTCTATCGTGGAATTTGAGATGGAACGCCTGCAGCTTACCGAATTTATCCGCGATTTGAGCGACAAGGTTGAAGACGACTTCGATATTAAAATACAACCCATAAACTTCGAAAACGTAGACACCAATGTGCCCCGCAGCGGCGGCAAGCAGGACGAATACAACGAGCTTATAAAAAGCAGCGAAATGTGCTTTTTCATCTTCTTCACACGCGCGGGCGAATTTACCTGCGAGGAATTTGACGTCGCCTACAAAGCCTTAACAGAATGCGGCAAGCCTAAAATTTACGTCTACTTTAAAAACATACCCGCGGGGCAGACGGCCGACCCCTCCCTCGCCAAATTTATGTCTAAAATAGACAACGAAATAAAACACTACCACGGCACTTTCGACGATATAGACACAATAAAGTTGCGTATTCTTTTGAACATAAAACTGCAGGAAATGGACTTTTTGGAGGTTAAATACAAAGACGGCAAGTGCTTCGCAGGCGGCAGGGAAGTAAACAAACTGGATATAAATAAAGTATCCGAGTTTAAAAACAACTCCGGCTTAAAAGATTTACGGGAAGAGCTCGCCGAAACGGAAAAGGTGTACTTTGCCCTTAAAGCTCATTACGACGAAAAACAGGGCGACGAAAATTACTATAAGGAATATTCCGAAGTAGCCTCTAAACGGGCCAACCTTTTAAAACTTATAGAGGAGACCGAAAAAGAGATATTCTCCCTCTCCCTCAACATGTGCAAAAACGCTGTACACGGCGAAGTTACAGCCAGGCAGGCCATGGCCTACGAGCTTTTTGAAAAGGGCGACCTTCGCGGGGCGAACAATATTCTTGACTTTGACGAGATAAAAAGCGAATACCTCCGCCGTAAAGCAATGCTTGAAGCTGAACTAAAAAAGAACGATATAAGGTATATCCGCGAGTTAAAAACAAAGATTGAAGTTTTAACCGCTATGACCGACTACGCCGAAAGATTTGCCAAAATTGAGGAGATTTACGAAGAAATTATCCCCGTAGCCGAAGAATCCCTTGTAGAAACCGACGTACTTTTTGATTACGCGAGCTATTTATATACTCAGAATAATTTTAATAAATCTGCCGAAATTTACACAAGAATAGAAAAACTTTTTGAAAATAACAGCGAATTGGCAACCAATGAAAATTTAGCTCGGCTATATAACAATGCAGGGAGTTTATATAGAGTTCTTAATAATCA
>JAJPXK010000200.1 GCA_021205485.1 Clostridia bacterium
TGTCGTGGATACTTATCCGCTTTATGCTGGTAATGGTTCCCGTGGTATTTGTAATCAACGGCATAACCAAGGGCGACTGGCTGTCGGCTTTTCTGTTCGGCATATCCATAGCCGTAGGGCTTACTCCCGAAATGCTGCCTATGATAGTTACCACTTGCCTGGCAAAGGGCGCGGTTTCTATGAGTAAGCAAAAGACGATAGTCAAGAATCTCAATTCCATACAGAATTTCGGTGCGATGGACGTTTTGTGCACGGATAAGACGGGCACGCTGACGCAGGATAAAGTAGTTCTGGAATACCACCTGAACGTAAAAGGCAAAGACGATATAAGGGTACTGCGGCACGCATATTTAAACAGCTACTTCCAGACGGGCTATAAAAACCTTATGGATTTAGCCATCATCAAGAAGACTGAAGAAATGGAAGCCGCTGATAAAAGCCTTTCAGACCTTTCTGAAATTTACCATAAAATTGACGAAATACCATTCGATTTTACCCGCCGCAGGCTTACTACCGTAGTAAGCGATAAAAACGGCAAAACGCAGATGGTAACAAAGGGCGCGGTTGAAGAAATGCTTTCGGTATGCGCCTATGCCGAAGTGGACGGCAAAGTCGTGGAACTTACAAACGACGTGCGCGAAGATATACTTAATACGGTAGACGGGTTAAACGACAAGGGCTTCCGCGTGCTCGCGATAGCGCAAAAGAGCAACCCTTCCCCCGTAGGTGCGTTCGGGGTAAAAGACGAATGCGACATGGTGCTTTTGGGCTATCTCGCCTTTCTGGATCCGCCCAAGGAATCGGTCGCGCAGGCGATACGCGCGCTCTCGTCATACGGAGTAAGGGTAAAAATTCTCACGGGCGATAACGAAAAAGTTACCCGTACTATCTGCCGGCAGGTAGGGCTTAAAGTAAGCAATATGATCGTCGGCAGCGAACTTGATAAACTTGACGACGAAGAACTTATAAAAGCTGCGGAAACCTGCGATATATTTGCAAAACTCACGCCCGATCAGAAGGCAAGGGTTGTTACGGCTTTAAGGAACGGCGGTCATACCGTAGGCTTTATGGGCGACGGCATAAACGACGCCGAAGCTATGAAGTGTTCGGATATAGGAATTTCCGTTGACACCGCCGTGGATATAGCCAAAGAGAGCGCCGATATTATTTTACTTGAAAAAGATTTAATGGTGCTTGAAGAAGGCATTATAGAAGGCAGAAAAACTTATGCCAATATGATAAAGTATATCAAAATGACGGCTTCGTCAAATTTCGGCAATATGTTCTCCGTGCTCGCGGCGTCCGCCCTACTGCCGTTTTTGCCGATGGAGAGCATACACCTGATATTCCTTAACCTTATATACGACCTTTCCTGCACGGCGATACCGTGGGACAACGTGGACAGGGAGTTTATCGAAAAACCGCGCAAATGGGACGCGTCGTCAGTCGGCAGGTTTATGATATGGATAGGACCTACAAGCTCGGTATTTGACTGGACTACTTACCTTGTAATGTACTTTATTATATGCCCGCAGTTTGTGTCAAACGGGGTACTTTACAGCGACCTTGCGAACCATTACTCAGGCGCGGAACTTATAGAATTACAGACAAAGTACGTAGCTATGTTCCAGGCGGGGTGGTTTGTAGAGTCTATGTGGAGCCAGACGCTCGTAATTCATATGATAAGAACGCCAAAAGTACCGTTTATACAGAGTCGCGCTTCCGCGCCCGTAACATTGCTTACGTTTACGGGAATAGCCGTGCTTACTATAATTCCGTTTACGCCTTTAGGAACTATGCTCGGCTTTGTAAGTCTGCCCGCAGTGTATTTTGCCTATCTCGCTGTCTGTATTTTACTGTATATGGCGCTTGCGACGAGTATCAAAACGGCATATACAAAACGGTACGGCGAATTACTGTAATGGAGGCGTAAAATGGAAAATATTTTAATGGCAACGCTTTTTGGCGTTGATATTGGATTTTGGATAGGTATGGCGGTCTGCCTTGCGGTGGTCGTTGTAATGAACGTGGTTTACTGGAACTTCCCCGACAAATCTAAAAAGAACAACAGAAAAGATAAAAAACCAAAGCATAAAAAATAAAAGCTGACAGCCCGATAAATATCGGGCTGTCAGCTTTTACAGTATTTCCCAACCGGCGTTTACCACTTCGGGAATGGTAAGCAGTTGTCCGACTATACTTTCAAGCAAGCGGTTTTTGGGTTTGCCAACGGAATCGTATTCCGCGACTATTTCAATTTTATCGCCGACGACATCGCCGCTTTCAAGGTTGGTCAAAAAGAGTGTTTTGCAGGTATTGCTGTTTATAAGCATCATTCTGATATTTAATTCTGCTTTTTCCTGGCAAGTTACCGATATTTTATACTTCTTTTCACTCTCGTCGTCGCGGCTTAACGGCATAATTTTACGGGCAAGCGGACGAAGTAAAATATTAGATAAAATAAGTATCCCCGCGGCGGTCGCGGCTATCGCATACATACCTGAACTTGAAAGCACGCCTATCGCCGAAGTACACCAAAGCGTTGCGGCTGTATTGATTCCGCGCACGGACGCACTCTCTTTAAAGATAACGCCGCTGCACAAGAAGCCGACTCCCTGTATGATTGCGGCGGCTATGCGAAAAGTCTGATCTGAACCAAACAGCTGCGGAAACAGCGTGAAAAACGCTGAACCTATACATATAAGCACGTTTATGCGTATCCCTGCCGAATGCCCTGTAAGCTGACGCTCTAACCCTATTGCAAAACCAAGCCCAAGCGCAAGCAATATTCTGCAAACAAATTCCGTATATACCATAGCTTACTCTCCTTTTTAGCATAATTATATAAGCTACAGCACAAATATAAAATGGCTGAATCCTTGCGCTTTTCTTGCAAATTTTAAACCTGTAGGATAACGTGATAGAATGATTGCGTTCAATAAGGAAGGTATAAGCCAAAAAAATTATAAAATTTCGGCAAAGCAGTCAAGGTATGATGTTATATTAACGCGTGGCTTACAACTATTATTCTAAAATAAAAGCTTGGACGCAATATTTCCATTTTAAAATTCCCGTAATAATAATTTCATCAATATGCCAATCGCTGATAGTCTTACCAAGTTCTTCCGCCCTTTTTTGGATAGAGGCGAAAGCATCGTTTTTATCATTACTAATCACGCAAAAATATTCACCCGCAGGCAATACAACGATGTTTTTACAATTTTCATTATAATTTATACATTCAGCAGAGAGTTGTTCCTTATCTGTTTCAAATAAAAAAGCCTTATCAGAGAATGTAAAACAGTTAGCTTGTTCGCCTAAAAAACTATAAAATAAATCGTGATAACGCCATAAATTCGCCGCACATAATCTTTCTTCGGGTGGTGCAATAAGCATTTTCCGTTCCGGGAAATACTGTTTATAAATATAACCATCATCGTGTTTTTCACTTATAGAAACAAGGTCTTCATATATGCCCTTCACGCGCCGCATATATTCAAGACCTTCATTTAATTGCTGAATTTTCTCCTGCGCTTCTTTTTCAAAGCGTGAAAAAGTGTCGGTTACTTTTTGTAAATCGTCCATTGATAAAAGCCGCTTTATTTCATCAAGCGGAATAGACATTACCTTAAGCATTTTAATCGTTTTTAATTTTACTAAATCATCCGCGCTGTAATAACG
>JAJPXK010000076.1 GCA_021205485.1 Clostridia bacterium
ATCAAAGCCGCGACAAGTGCAATTAAGATTATATATAAAATTACTTTCAAAAATGCTTTCATTATCTGTTATTCTTTTTTATCTTTATCTTTATCTTTCTTAAATAGCCGCTTTACCGAACTTACAAGCATTTTTATAAGTTTTACTACCCAAGAAAGAAGCCATACCGCAAGTATTCCGAAGATAACACCGAACACGATTTTTAAAACGGTAGTAATACTGCTTTTTAAGCTATCCCACCAAGTTAAAAAATCTTCTTTTATATCTTCCCAATTGTAATCGTCTTCACCGTCAGGGGTACTGTCGCCTGTCTGCACATTGCTTACCGCACCTAAATTGTATGTATCGCCGTCTGCTTCAAACTTAAGCCGTAATATGCGCACTTTTTCAACGTCTGTACTATCTTTATAAACAGACGCATAACCCGTTGTTGTAGCAGTCTGATATTCATATTCGCTTTCATAAAAGCGGACTACATATTGCATATTGCTTATTGCTGATTTCGTTTCGTCTGTTAATGTGTCTTCATTGTCCGAAAGAAAGCCGCTTACAGTTTGCAACCTATCCCAGGTATATTCTTTGTGAAACCATAATTTACCCGAAACGTCTATAGATAAAGTATCTTCATATGTCAATGTCAGCGGGTCGTCGTAATAAGTGTAATCTGGTATAGAAATATCAAATTCTGTTGCTTCGCCCGATTGGTTAACATAGGAATATACATTATGTACGGTGTAAAACGATATATCTATTTCAAAAAGCGTGTCTATATCCCAGTCGGTAGAAAACGCTACATAATGGCTGTCTACATATGAAGAAGTAAAATCCCAGGAATTAAAATCATTTTCATAACGAATAAAGCCAAGGTGCATATCTGTTATTATTACAACCTGCGTTTCCTGCATAGAATATGTAACATTGCCGCCGATATCCGTTTTTACAGTCCAGCATTTACCAACTTCAAAACCTACGCCGTTTACTGTGTTATCGTCGTCCGTTTCTTCGTCAATCTCTGCATTAAATTCACGGTATATTGTTGCTATATCGTAATATCTTGTGCTGTCACTTGATACTATAAAATTATCTACACGGTATTTTTGAAATACGCCTTTCTGTGATACAAGCGTAATGTCATAAATATTGTAACTTGTGTCGTTAGAATTCCATTCGTACAACGACATACTTATTTGCGTTGCCGTAAGAGGCATTGCCGCAAACGACGGCTGATAAACATAAATTAAAAGTTCGCCGTCCGTGCTTTCCGCTACCTGTATTACAGATAGTGAATAATCTTCATTATCTGCGGGGTAATCGTCCGTATTAAAATTTTCGTCAGTCTGTAAATCGGTTAATACATCGCTGTAGCCTGCAGAAGTAAAACTTTCTGCATATGCGGCAGTAGTGCCGACCGTACAGCCGAACACTACCGCTATACATATGACTACAGCACACAACAATGCAATTATTTTATGTAGATTGTCATATATAATCTTTCGCATACGCTACCCCTTAAAACGCTATTGCGTCAGGTGTTATTGTAATATCCGTAACAAAATTAGTACTATATACAAATGGTATTGTTATTGTCATTGCCTCATCGGGCGATATTATTTGTATTGCAAAATATGGATAACCGTATAAATCTATAGTACCGTCTACAGTAACAGCTTTACCATAATACGTTTGCAAAATCTCTGACATTGTTTCATATTTGAATGTTAATTCAAATATGCCGTCCGAATTTACCGTAACAGAATTACCGTCCGTTGCAAACACACTTGTAAAATCTGTTATATCGCTGAAATTATTAGGCAAGTTTGCGCCGTCAACAATATATTCAAAATCGTGGACGGAGGATGAACTGACATTGTTTATTACTGTTACAGTACACTCTGTAACACTGTAATTACCCCAGCCGTCATTGTTCGCAATGGTAAAGGTAGTTGCCTGCGTTTCCGAATAGTCTACGGCTATCACGTCATTTCCTGCCGTAATTGATTTGTCGCCGTATTTTATATACATTCCCGTTATATCGTCTTCACAGCTTGCAAAACGGATAACTATACCCACAACGCCGACCATAAGCAAAACAATCAGCACATATTTTAAAAACGTTACAAAGCCTTTACTACTTTTAGATTGTTTGCTCATTTTTCACCGCCTTTTAGAACGCCAATGCTGAATTGTTTAAACTGACTGAAGATATTGCAGTATAAAGGTTAGATGCATCTATTTTAATGTTATATGTATAAGTGTATTCTAACCCTGTTGTGTCACCCGTAAATGTCATTGTTATTGTCTTTGTAGGAGTAGTGTTAATTGAGGTGTATAACAATTTAACATTAGCAGTGCTATCAGCATAATAACCATAGTAAGCATACAATATCAGATTATAAGTTTTAGAAGAACTTGTAATGTCATAGCTGCGAGTTGCGGACGAACCGTCAGGGGTAACAGAATAAGCTAATGAAGTCAAAGTATATGTCTCACTAATCGTACCCGTGCCAAGAGTAGGGGTAAAGCTGCCATATTTTAAAGTACCAGAAGCAATATATGTAGTCTGTGTCCATTCGGGTAACGTCCATGTTGCAGTAGAAGAATTAGAAGACCATGTTAAATTATCGCCGCTGCTGTTTGTTATAGTCAATGCTGCATTTGTCGCACGTTTGATATAATCTACCGTACATGTTGCGTATACGTCTTCGTCGTCATCCGCAATACATTTTATAGTTACCTGCGAACTAAAAGCGCTGTTGCACGTCACCACACATGACTTTGTGTCGCTTGAAGGCGTAAGCGTTACCGCTGAATTTGAAGTCGTCCACGTAAACGAAGGACTTGTTGCGTCGCTGTTATAGTTTGCAGTAAGAGTTATACTGTCTTCTACATATTCAGCGGTAGCGCCGCTACCGTTTACTATGGAAGAAGATAAACTCGCTGTACGGGAAGAAGATATAGACAGTTTTGCACTGCTTGCGCCTTCGCTTACAACTACGTTATCTATACTCGCTTCGTCTACGTTTTCCTCAACTTCGGTATCTTTTTTAAACCAGCCGTTTTCTTTGGCCCCCATGTAGAGGGCGGTGCCCGCCCCGGCGACTGCCGTTAACGCCAGTATGCCGCAAAGCGCGGTCGCTAAGGTTCTTTTTGTCGTAACTTTCATTTTTTTATTTACTCCTTGCGGTCTTTCCCGCCGTCTTTTATTTTTTCGTTTTTGGTTTTTGACTGTTAGCCGATTTTCTTGCCTTATCTGCAACCATTTCGTCATATATTGATTTTTCTGCTAAATAACATTTACTGCTTGAATTATAATTATCGTCGTAGTAAGCAAGAATACGGTTTTTACAAGCTTGCGGCAAACTTGTCATATCTTTAACAAATTTACGGGGCTTGCCATTCTTTTTATCTGCGGGCTTTGAAACAAACGGCGTATCTTTATCTACGGCGCCAATTACACCTTTGCGAAGTTTGCCGTTTTTGTAAGCGTAGTTATTAGATACAGCGTACAAGCCCGCTAAATTTTCATTTTTTCTGTTCCTTTTTATATCTTTTGCCATTGACA
>JAJPXK010000202.1 GCA_021205485.1 Clostridia bacterium
TGACAATAAATTTTTTTCTATCGATATAATTTTACCGATAAATTATTAACGAATATTATTATATACATTAAAATCTATTTGTCAACCAAATGAAGGCAAAAAATTAACAGAAATTAATTTTTTATATACTATACCTCAAATACGCCTAAACAGACGGAATCACCCGCCGCAAGCGAGGCGTATTCTTACTATGGCGGCGGAAACCAATCCCGCGGCGGCAAGCGGAATCAACGAATACAGGGCGGCAGATAAAGACAAACCGGCTTCAAGCGTCAGGCTTAAATACAATTCCAGTACGCCTGCGAGGCCGTTTACGAGCAATACTCCAAGCGGCAGAGAGACGACGAAAGCCGCTAAAGCCACTATTAAAAATTCGTATAAAAAGCTCAACGCGAGCTGAGTACGCGAGAGCCCGACGGCGAAGGCGGCGCAATAAAAGCTTCGGTTTTTTGCAAATTTGAGCATGGCGACCCCCGCTATCACCGCCACCGCCGCAAAGAGGCAGATTGCGGCGATAAGGGCGAGCACGGCGGAGATAAACCTCGACATCTGCGAGAGCTTTCGCATAGCGTAACTTTCGTTGCCCGAAGATACGCTCGCGCCCGATATATTGAGCGACTCCGCAGCCTCTTTTATGCTTTCCAGAGCGTCATAATCGCCGTAGGCGAGGTATACGTTAGGGAATGAAGACTGGTAAACAAGGCTTTCCGTATCGGCGAAAATAAAGTTTTCGCCGTAGTCTTCCATAAAGGAAATTTCTGAAAATTTTTCGCTCAGCACGCCGCAGATTACAAGTTTGGCAAGGTATTCCGTTTCGGTAATTTCCACCCCTTTGTTTCCGAATTCGTCCGCATATATGCCGTAACTATCGATAAACGTCGCAAGCGTTTTGCCTAAAAGCGACTCGGCGTCTTCCGCCCCGACAAGGTCCGCAAACGCCTCGCTTACAAGGCAGCCGTTTTCCCGCCCGTCTATCCGGCCGCCGCACACAAACGAGCTGCCGCCGTACAAGGCGCCGTACTCCTCTATAAACTGTTCGGGGATATCGCCGCCGTCGAACAGCAGGGGCCAGAGCTGCATCTCCATTTTATCGCCGCCGTCAAGGCTCACTTTGCAAGAAGCGGCATCCGCGCAAAAACGGTAAACGTCCTCCACCCCGTCTATCGCCTTCACCGCCTTTAAATCTTCTGCAGACATATCGCCCTTATAGTTATAGGTCACATTGCCGTCATCGTCGTAGAGCGTCATCGTTTTAAAGGAGAGCGAAACGTAAGAGGTACTCGCCTGCCGTGAAAGCAGGCCGCCGTAGGCGTCTTCTGACATATCCGAAAAGGTAATAAAACTCACGCACATTACCGCCGTTATCAGAAAGACGACGAACAGCCCCGAAGTATATTTAAAGTTGCGGTACAGATTTTTAAGGGAAAGTTTAAACGCCGCCATTTGACCGACCCCCTTTTTTATACAGGCTAAAAACCACTGCGACCGCGGCCGCAACAAGGTACGCGAGATAGGCGTAAAGCGTGGCTATTCCAGGAGATACGCTTGTAAATTTCATACTCATAATGCTTATTGAAAGCGACTGCGTCACACCCGCGAACAGGTAAAAAATACCGACCCCTGCGGCGAGGGATACCAATCCGAAAACGGCAGACGTGGCAATGTACAAGGCCGTTTGCCTTGCCTTTGAAAGGCCGAAGGCCGAAAATAAAAAGGTCTGCGTTGAAAAATGGTTTACAAAATAGCCCGCCATCCTCGCGACGAGCAGCCAGGCCGCTACGCAGAAGAACGCCAGCAGGGCGTTAAAGGCTATTTGCGAAAAGCGGTACCCTTCGCAAAGGGCCATTACCCCGCCGTCGTCCGTCACGGCATCGCCAATATCGGCAAGGTAAAGGCTGTATACGTCTTTCGCAAGCGTTATTATTTCGGCCCCCTCTCTGGCGCCGCCATCGGCTATTAAAAACGAGGGCGTATAGGCCACGCCTAAGCTTTCAGAAATTTCGCTTTGAAAGCTGCCGCAAACGGTGTAGGTTTTAAGGCTGTCGCCGCTTATTTTAAGCGATTGCCCCGCACATATGCCGTAACTATCGGCCAAACCTTCGTAAATCCATATGCCGCCAGTTCCCGTCTGAATTTCTTCGCCGGTCACGTAATTTTGCCATACCGAAAACACCTTACAGATATTGAACCCGCGAAAATAGCTGTCTACCTGAATTTCATTTTGCCCGTCGGATATCGCGACATTGTAAGTTTCCCCCGACGCCGAATAGTACACCCCTGAGTCCACGCCGCCGCAGTCGACGTCGGGCGAATAATCGCAGCGGGCAGAAAAATATCCGTTCCCTGCTTCGGAGATAATCTCATCGTAAAACCCTGAGGAAAGTTCCCCCTTCACAAAGTTTACAAACAGCGTCACCGCGAATAAAAGGGCGAAAACAAGGCATATCCACGCGACGCGCAGAGCGTTTTTTAAGATTAGTTTAAAAAGGTCAAAAACGCGCATCTTCGATAACCCTGCCGTCTAAAAGCCGTATAACCCTGTCGGTCTTTCTGGCGTCCTCCTCGTTGTGAGTAATCATAATCACCGTAGCGCCGCCGTCAGCGAGCCTGCGAAATATGGACATTATCCTGTCGCCGTTCTCCTTGTCAAGGTTGCCGCACGGCTCGTCCGCGAGCAACACGTCGGGACTGTTCGCCATGGCCCGCGCTATGGCCGCCCGCTGCTGTTCGCCGCCCGAAAGCGTAGCGGCCCTCTGCTTTTTCAAAGGAGTCACGCCTACAAATTCCAGACATTCCTCTACCCTCGCCCTACGCTCCGCCTTAGGCACGCCGGCGATTAAAAGGGGAAGCTCCACGTTTTCAAAGACGGTGTAATTAGGCTCGAGCGAATAATTCTGGAATACAAAACCGAGGCCGCGGTTGCGTAAAATATTCCGCTCCCTCTCAGAAATAAGCCATAAATCCTCACCGTTCAATATAACGTTGCCCGAATCGGGCGCCAGCATCAGCCCGAGCATCTTCAAAAGAGTGCTTTTGCCGCTTCCCGACCTCCCCGTAATGCAGTTAAAACCTTTATAAAAGTTTAACGTAGCGCCGTCTACGGCAGTTTTTTCGCCGAATTTTTTTGTGAGATTTTTAATTTCGTACATAATAATCCCCGACCGAACCGCGGAATAAAAAATATTGTAATTTTTGCCCGCAGAAAGATATATGCCTATTATATCATCTATCTGCGGCAAATGTAAATACCGACAGACAAAATTCTTCCGCGCAAGACGCGCAGAATTCCAAAAATACATTCCTACGGCAAAAATTAAACCCTATTCCTGCTCCAAGCTTAAAAATGTATACTTTTACTGACAAAAAACTATTGCAAAAAAATACTATGTATGTTAAACTTTATACAGATAAAAAACCATTTTGCCTATAACCAAAGGGTGTATAAAAAATGTATAATTTGTTAACACTGCGGCGGTAAGCCGAACCGATTTTGTTTTTTTCATCGGCGGCCCCGCCTTTTAATATCAGGATATTTATCAATCCAATAAAT
>JAJPXK010000222.1:0-907 GCA_021205485.1 Clostridia bacterium
TTGAAATATTTTCACAGATTTTAACCGTTAAAAAAGAAATTTAACATTTTGTAACGCTTAAAACATAAAATAATGTTACAAAATAACAAAAATAAAATTTTTAAAAATTTTTAAAATGTTATTGACTAACAAAATAATCAGTGCTATACTGATAATGCAATCAGGGAAAACCGATTGCAAACAAATTTGTCACAGGAGGATGTGAACCATGTTTATTTACGATAACTTAAACAAATTTGAGAATGCCGACAATGAACTTGCGGTTTCACCCCTTTCATACGTCGTTCTCAACTGTGCGAGATAATAATCTGATATAATTCAGATTCGATGTCACTGTGCAACAAAATTGCACCAAGCTGTCAGGCCTTAAAATATTTGAGCTGTATTTAAAGGGCCGCAACAGATTACCCGATAATACGAAATAAACCTAAAGGAGGTTTAAAATTATGTTAATTTACGAAGAGTTAAATAAAATAGATGACGAAGAGACAGCGTACGGCGTTAACCCCCTCTCTTATGTTTCACTTAACTGTAACCGCTAAGTAAGCGTTACCCCCTAAATAACCTACAACTTAAATGATTTTTCTTAGGGGGTACGCATAAAAGCTTTTATGACACCTTATGTAAACTAAATCCAAATTAAAGGAGATTATAATTATGTTGATATATAATGAATTAAACAAAATAGACGAAGAAGTAACATCTTACGGTGTTAACCCCCTCTCTTACGTAGCGCTTAACTGTAACCGCTGAATAAGCGTTACCCCCTTAAATAAAACTACAACTTAAATGATTTTACTAAGGGGGTAAGCTAAAAAGCATTGCGGCCCCTTATGTAAACAAAAAAAAATAAAAATTAAAGGAGATTATAATTATGTTGATATATAATGAATTAAACAAAATAGAC
>JAJPXK010000222.1:917-3521 GCA_021205485.1 Clostridia bacterium
TCTTTTTATTTTAGATGTGTATAATTTTCAGGATATATGACGAATTAAATAAAATAGATGACGAAGAAACTTACTTAGGGGTAAATCCCCTCTCTTACGTAGCCCTTAGCTGCAACCGCTAAACGGCGATAGTTGAGGCATATTGCCGGTCCAATTTAAAAAACTAAAGTTAAAGGGCGTAGCTTAAAGCTGCGCCCCTTTAAAATATTTGCCCCGAAATTTTATAAAAATTTTAGTTGCAATTTAAGCCCGGTATGGTATAATCTTTTTACAATAATATTTCAGGGGGCGGACAAGCCCTGCAAAATTAGGATTATGAATTTTATCATTAATTTTATAAAATCAACGTATGTAGAAATCGAGAATGTTCCTCAGCCGTACGGCGTATTCCACCTGACGTTCATCTTTTTATCGCTGCTGATTATGGTAACAATCTGTTACCTATCGCGAAAAAGCAGCGATAAAACCTTCAGAATTGTAATGTTTTGCACGGGATTGTTCCTGATTTTAAGCGAGATTTATAAACAGCTTTACTATTATTACGCCGCGGGCGGCGAAGGGTACGACTGGTATATTTTCCCGTTCCAGCTATGCAGCGTCCCGATGTATCTGTCGGTTATAGTCGGTTGTATGAAAAAGAACAAAATAAGGGACTCAATCTGCGGGTATCTGGCATCTATCGGCTTTTTAGGCGGCATTATGGCCTATGTTGAGCCGAGCGGGATTTTAAACGGCCAATACTTCACGCTCATTCATTCGTGCGTATGGCACGCCCTGCTCATTTTTATAGCCCTGTATATACTGTTTACAAACAACGCCTGCAAAAATTTAGGCGATTATAAATACGCTCTGATTATATTCGGCGGTGTAGTGCTTGCGGCCACGGCGTTGAATTTAATATTCCGCGACAAGCCGAATTTCAATATGCTGTATATCAGCCCCTTCCATAACTCACCTCTGGCGGTATTCAGCAGTTTCGACACATTTTTCGAGGGTATTTTAGGGCAATACCCCGGGCGGATTGTATCTATCCTCATCTATATTTTCGCCGTAGCTTCAGGCGGCTTTATAATCTACGCGGCAGACTGTTTTGTAAACAAAAAACTGCGTTCCGGAATACCCGCCCGCATAAAAAAAGCTTGAATTAAGGCGGCATTTATACAGAAAACTCAAGGCAGACGCAAAAAACGTCTGCCTTGAATTATTTTATGTCGGTAAGGTCAAGCGCCCTCGCCTGCTCTGTAGTCACGCCCGAATAATTTATTACGGCGGTGAGCGAACAGCCCTCCCTGTCCTCAAGCAGGTAGTCAGAAAGGCACCTTAAGTTTATGCCCGCCCGCATCGCCGCCGACTTTATTTTATCGTCGCTCTCCGCCTCGGGGAAACGTACGGTAAAGTGCAGTCCGCTGCCCGTCTCTGTCACCTCATAGGGGCAGGAAAGTTTGCTGAGTTTATCTAAAAGTATGCCCCTTACGCCGCGATAATAGTTTTTAAGGCGGTTTATGTGCCTTTCAAACGCCCCGTCGCTTATCATACGGGCGAGAGTTTTCTGTTCAAACAGGGGAACGACGCTGGCGTTGCGGCCAAACAGCCTGTTGTATTCCTGATACAACGCGGGCGGCAGAACCATATATCCCATACGCATAGAGGGGGCGAGCGTCTTGGAAAAGGTGTTTACGTAAATCACCCTGTCAGGGCTTACGCCGTACATAGTCTGCAGCGGCCTGCCGAACAGGCGGAACTCGCTGTCGTAATCGTCCTCTATGATATACCCGCCGCATGTACGGGCCTTATTTATAAGGGCGACCCTTGACGAGGCGGGCGTAACCGCCCCCGTAGGGAAGTGGTGCGAGGGCGATATATGAAGGATATCCGCGGTCCAATCGTCGGGATTTACGCCGTCGGAATGGACGTTTACGCACACGACTTTAGCGCCGTTTAAACGATATGCCTCGGCAATGTTTTTATACCCGGGATTTTCAACGGCGTACACCTTGTCGCGGCCTAAAAGCTGCACTATAACGCCGTAAAGCTGCTCGGCCCCCGCGCCGATTACGATATACCGGGGGTCTGCCGAAATTCCCCTCACCCTGTAAAGGTACCCCGCTATCGCGGCCTTAAGCTCGCCGTCGCCGCTCGCGGGCACGCGCTCTAAAAGATGCTCGCCACAGTCTGACAACACGGCCCGCATAAGCTTAGCCCAGTAGTTGAAGGGGAACAGCTCGGCGGGTGCGCTGCCCTTTACAAAATCCACGGCGTACCGCTGTTGCCCCCCTACTATCACGGGTTCAACCGTCTTTTCGCCGTAAAAATCCACGTTGACGTCGGCCACAAAATACCCGCTCCGCTCCTTAGATACAATGTAACCTTCGGCTAAAAGCTGGTCGTAGGCCGTCTGCACCGTTATCACGCTTACGCCGAGGTTCTGAGCGAGCGAACGCTTGGACGGCAGCTTTTCGCCCGAT
Organism: Clostridia bacterium; assembly: GCA_021205485.1. Classification (GTDB taxonomy): domain Bacteria; phylum Bacillota; class Clostridia; order Christensenellales; family Borkfalkiaceae; genus Coproplasma. The sequence continues at coordinate 3,383 of JAJPXK010000222.1, forward strand.
TTTATCCTTCCGCGCAAGATATCCTCGCGGATATGCGAATACAGCGAATAATATTTGTTTTTTTCAAGTTCGTATGTAAGCACTGATATTGCCCCTTGTTAATTTTATTGATATATTTATAATACCAGACGGCTTAAAC
>JAJPXK010000147.1 GCA_021205485.1 Clostridia bacterium
ATTTTAGGTTATATAGGCGGCAATTCGTTCGTTTACGGCGGCATTGGTTTAATTATATGCGCTGTTTTATTGGCGGCTCTGATTGTATTGATGCGGAAAGGAAAACCGATAAAGCGGAGGTCTGCCAATACAGAACCTGTAACGCAAAACACAGCGAGCGCAAACGGCAAACTTGATGATAAGGATTGGCGGGAATTAAAAGATAGTTTTAGTGGTCATATATATTTTGGCAATCTGAATGTGCCGAATATCGCATTTAGCGCAGATAATATTTCTGCCTCCGTTGATAAGTCATCTTATGAATGTACGGTAGTTGTGCATTTCAGTATTGACAGAGATAAAGTGATAGAAAATAACCCTGGATTAATAGGCAGTAAAGAACCCGATTATAAAGGTGCTGAGAAAGACATAGATGAAGCATATGATGTTATACAAAAGTGGTTTGATGGCTGTGTGTCATCTTTGCAAGAAGGTAAATATGGCAGGGTTAGATTTAGTCTTGAAATAAAGTAATTAAAAATAAAATCCCCGTCCCGACAGACGTCGGGGCGGGGATTTTTTACGTTCTGTGAATATAATATTCACACCAATTTTTCAGTGTACAGTTTTCGCAGTCGGGTTTTTGCGAGTGGCAGACCCTGCGGCCGTGGTAAATAAGCCAGTGGTGAGCCTTGCTCCAGTCGCTTTTAGGGATGGCCTCTTTAAGCTGCAGCTCGGTCTTTTCGGGGGTTGAGGCCTCGGCAAGCCCTAAGCGGTTAGAAACTCTGAACACGTGAGTGTCTACGGCTATGGCGTCGCCGCCGAACGCTACCGCGTAAACCACGTTGGCCGTCTTCTGACCTACGCCCGCGAGCGTCTTTAACTTGGAATGGTCTGACGGAACTTCCCCGCCGAACTTTTCCACAATGTCCTCAGAAGCCGATAAAATGTGAGCCGCCTTGCTATGGTAAAACCCGCAGGAGTATATGTATTTTTCCAGCTCTTCCTGCGTTAATTCAAGCATAGTACGGGGTGTATTGTGTTCTTTAAATAGTACCTCCGTAACTTTGTTTACCCTTTCGTCGGTGCACTGCGCTGAAAGTATCACAGCGACTAAAAGCTCGTACGGGGTAGAGTATTTAAGGGCGGGCGCCGCGTCGGGATACAGCCTTTTAAGCTCGGCTAAAATTTTTTCGTTGTCTTCTGTATTCATGGCATTATTTTATCACAAAAAACGTGTTTACGCAATAGATAACGCCGTGTGTTTGACTTCGTATTTTTTCAAAAACACGGGCGTCCACAAGATGAATATGCCCGCCGTTACTATTATTAGCATAACCGTTAAGGCGAGTTTGCCGAGGTAGTCAAGCCCCTTTGCGTTGTAGGTAAGCCTTTGGCCGTCTATCGCCGTATGTTCAAGCGTCCACCTCATTTTATAGCAATCCGCCCAGCTTGAGCCAAGCGTAAGCGTGCCTATTTTCAGGGCGTAGTACTTTATAAGCATTATCACCTTTTCGCTTATTCTGCAACTGTAGCAAGAAATTTTTTTGTCCTCGCCTTCGAAGTGAGTGTGGCTGACTTTCCATACCATAACGTTGCGCGAAAGCCATAGTTTGTATACAGATAGGGTGACAATGGTGAGCAGCAGCCATTTGATATAATTTTTAAACAGGTCTGCGCCCTTGCCGTCAAAGTACTGCTTTTTGCCGTTTATTACGGTATTTTTAATTTCCCAGCGGTAAACAAGGCAGGCGAGCCACGGGTAGGCTATGCCTAACGAAAATATTGTGCCGAGGTAAAGGGCGGCGAGCAGCAAAAGCAGTTTGAATGTGCCGCCTGTGAAGCGAGAATCCATTGCAAATCCTTATGTATGATATTTATTGCAATCATTTTATCATAAAAACAATCTTTAAAATAGCAAAATCGGGTATATTTTTACAATAATAAAACTTTTTAATGCAGAGAGCGGCTAAACCGCCCTCTGCAAAATTTGTTTATCTGTTTAAATAGTACCTGCCCGACTGGCCTGCTCTGGCGAAGCCGCAAAAGGTGGTGTACCCGACCTTTATAATCACATCCCTTGCTGCAGGGTATGCCGCCGCAGGTATTTTTACCGATAGCCCGCAACCTGTCTTAAGCTCCGCAGGGGTGCTTACAAGCCGGGATTTAACGCCCCTCGCCGCAAGCTTCGCCTTGCAGTCAGACGCCTGTACTTTAGAACGAAAAACAGCCAATATTTCCGTCATAATCGTGTCCTTCCGCCGTATAATATAAGGTATCCGCCGAGGACTAACCTATACTATATAATATGTAAAAAGGTGGTTTTATGATATATTTTGATAACGCCGCTACGGGCGGGGTAAAGCCCGACAGCGTTTTGAGGGCCGTTATGGCGTCGCTTAAGGCCTGTGCCAACCCCGGCCGAAGCGGGCACAGCCTGTCTGTAGCTTGCGCCGAAAGGGTGTACGCGTGCAGAAGGCTTTTATGCGACTATTTCGGCGGGTACTCGTGCGAAAGGGTGGTATTTACCAAAAACTGTACCGAGGCGTTGAACCTCGCTATGCTCGGTGCAATCCGCGGCGGGGAGCATGTGGTAAGCACCGTCGCCGAACACAATTCTGTTTTAAGGCCCCTGCAGTATCTTGAGGACAGAGGGGTTGAAGTATCGCTCGCCCCCTTAAACAAAAACGGGGATATAGACCTCGCCGCGTTAGGCGGTATGGTTCGGGCGGACACAAAGGCGGTGATAGTTACCCTCGCCTCCAACGTTACGGGTACGGCCCCCGATATAAAAAAGTTGCGTTCGGTAATTCCGCCGAGGACGCTTTTAATCTGCGACGGGGCGCAGGCCTGCGGGCATATCGCCATAGATATGAAAGAGGCGGGCATAGACGCCCTGGCGGTGGCGGGGCATAAGGGCTTGCACGGCGTACAGGGCTGCGGGGCCCTGATATTTTCTGAAAGAATGGATATACGCCCCGTTATGTACGGCGGCACGGGCAGCGACAGCTTCAATCTGCATATGCCCGACTTCTACCCCGACAGGTTAGAGAGCGGAACGCTCAATTACCCCGCGATAATATCCCTCGCCGAGGGTGTTTTGTATTTAAAATCGCGCTTTAACGAGGATGGCGACAAACTTTATTATCTTACGGAAAATCTCTGCGAAAAACTCGCAAAAATCCCGTCAGTTCGGCTATATTCCCGCCCTAATTACTTTGGAATTGTGTCATTTGAAGTGGTAGGGAAGCCGTCGGAATACGTTTCGGGCAGACTTTCTGAAGATTATTCGATATGTGTGCGGGGCGGGCTGCACTGCGCCCCTTTGATGCATCGGGCTTTAGGCGCCGAAGACGGCCTTGTAAGGGCGTCCCTTTCAGCCTTCAACACCGAAAGAGAGGTCGAAATTTTTACGTCTGCAATAGATAATATCGCAAAATGTTTATGAGCTTAATTATTTAGTTGCAAAATTTATTTTATTTTTAAATAACTATTGAATTTGTTATTAATC
>JAJPXK010000176.1 GCA_021205485.1 Clostridia bacterium
CCTGCTTTTTTGAAATAGCCGGTACATAAAACGGATTAAATCAGCGCTTCCTTAGTCATTATCATCCTCCATCCATCTCAGCCTGTCATCATTTACAAGCATATGGCAGACTCCCTTCTTCTCACCCGGTCCAACCCAATCCAATGTCCGGTCTTGCAGATTGTGTGACAGTGGTATTTCTGTAGCATGTTCCATCACGGCGGTCATCCGTGAAAAGCCGGTGTCATAATCCTTATCCCTGGTGGTAATCACACCATCGTATACTTCATCCTTAAGCAAATCAAAACCCTCTGCCTCATCGAGACGGATTGTATCACGGAGTTCATGGTGAATTGTTTCATCTGCGTAATAGTCTTTTCTTTGCTTGTCAAATTTTCTACGATATTTCGGATGGCAATCCAAATCCTCCGGCCTGACATACTCCTCGCCAGTGAGTTCCCCATAAACACGATATAACTCACTGACATATCCAAGCTCATGCTCTTCTACTTCATCTGGCGGCTGCATACGTTTTGGTTTTTTTTGGCTTTTCTTGATGAGCTCCTTAAATGCTTTAATATCACCTTCAACCGGTTCATCCTCTATTTCTGTCGGCTTTATTGTATTGTCTCCCACAACCGCATACAAAAAAGCTCGTCCAAGAAATTCCTCTCTCGTGTCATCCTGATAATATTCCAGCAGTTCTTTCTGTACTTCTAGGGGTAAATTCGAGTCACGAATCAAAGCTATCATGCGGGAATACATTTCAGGCTCTTTGTTTGCGTTGGTAACAATACCCATAATCTTACTGATAAAATATTCGCCTATGTGATCTGCAATTTCCTGTCTACCCGCAGCAATTTTAATGTTTTCAGGAATATCGGCTGTCTGGTCATACCACGCCTTTGCATTTTGGGAATTAATAGTGTACGGGTCCCCGAAGCGATTGAATACACCTTCTGCGTTGATAATAGGTTCAAAAAGAACCTTGGCAATCATCGTCATATTCGATTTTGAAACGCCCAATGCAAATACTCTTGCATAAGCAGCATAATTAAATACCTGCATAACCCGCACTCTCCATTCATGTTAAATCATCCTGATATTCCTACTGTCTTACTTTTTGTACTCAATTATATCGCCAAAGTCTACATCCAGTGTTTCGCAAATCCGCTCAAGCACGTCCAGGGTAACGTTCTGGTCTTTTTTCATCCTTGTAATAGTATTAGGAGCCAGTTTTGTGGCTCTCCTCAAATCTGCCACTGACATTTTCCTGTCAATCAACAATTTCCAAAGCTTGTTATATGAAACTGACATACATATCCTCCAATGCAGGGTGTTTCAGCTAGTAACATTTGTCGGTATTCATTGTTTTGAAAATACTCATTCGTATTATATCACACACCATATGTCTTTTTCAATAGTTTTTCGCATATTGATGCGAATATTTATTTTCATATTAGCACTTATCTTGATGTCAAGAAGAAATTCTCTTAGCTCTATAGCTTACATATGCAATCTGTTAGTAGTGGCGGTTAGTTATATCTAACCCCTAGTCAAAAAGAAAACCCCCGCTGGAAACTTCCGGTTCACTTCCCGGAAACCTCCCGCAGGGGTCTTTTTCAAAAATTTTGATTTTCTTTTTCCCGAACAAATCAGGTGGGGCGACACTCCCACATCTCCATCTTGGGTGACGGCAGCCCGTTCCGTCCTCTGATCTGTTCATTGCGACTGCTTGACTTCCCCAACCGCAAGTTCACTATACATCTACTATACGATTTTGTCAAGCGCCTGTTTGCAGATTCCTAAACTTCTATGCTTTCTTATGCTTCTACACCAACAGCAGCCTTATCACCGTTCCAACCACAATTCCTATCAAGCTACCACACTCATTCAGCCCAACGTCAAACTCCCTTTCGACCCTTTCCGCAAACCTCCGTGTCATCTCGCGGCGTCCTTCCATCAAGGCGTTAAGTCCTGATGTCGCACAGCCTAATTTTTTGCAAAAGTCTCTCTGGCTTAAACCGCTGTCCTGGTAAACCTCCCGAAGTCTCTCTCCTGCTGTATCTCTCTGTGGTTGTAACGCTCCTGACCACATGCTTCCTTCAAGCCATGGCTCACCCTCTCCGCCGCATAGCCATTCCGCTCTTACTCCGTAAGTGGATACGATCCGCTCACACAGCTCGGCACTCACAGCGTTTCTGCCCGCTTCTGCCCTTGTCATCTGACCAGAGGTATAACCAATCCGAATCGCAAACTGTGTCTTTGAAAGATGGAGCAACTCTCGTAGCTCTGTGATCCGCGTTCCATCTACCGCCCTGTCATTATGTTTGAATTGTTTCTTTGACATGGCTCCTCTTTTCTTTCCGGGTCCGCTGGAACTGTGTTATTGTCTGCTATGATTTTCACATCGGTTTTCTTCTGGCGCTGTGCTTTTTGGTGGTTCGTTCTGACGGGTTCAAAGCCTTGCGATATCTCTTCTTTATCAACGGCGCTATTCTATCACAAACCAGCCACCCGATACAAGCCCCAACCGTGTTATGTATAACGTCATCAAATATCTCGCAGAGACCTCGACAGGTAAAATACTGTGTCAGTTCGATGGATAAGGAGAAGATTGCCACACGGCTTATCTTCACTTCTTGGAACCCAGAAGAATCTATCAGCCGTGCCAAAATGCCCACAGGCATGAAAAATATCACGTTCAGGACAATTTCCACAGCCAGGGATGTGCTGTGGTTGACGATCACCTCATACCATGACCAGAACGGGATTAACTCTGCTTTACGAGCATCTGCCGGTGTTCTGGCTATGAGCGTTATCAGCAGGATGAAGAAGATGTAAGTGGCGAGGAGTGAAATCAGAACAGCCTGTGTCCAATTTTTCTTCGCCGCCATTTGCCGCTTTTCTACCACTTTCCATATGATGAGTGTAGCTATGAAAACGATGAGGATGGAAAGCCAGTATGGAAGTGTCAGATGGTTGTGTAAAATGCTGTAGGCTGTTTCCAAATGTCTATCTCCTATGCTCTCCTCACTCACTCTCTCATCGAAATTCCGGCTTCCTCTTCAACACAGTTTCCATTACTTCATCAAAGCTGTTCACTCTAACTTCTTCGCGGTCACAATAATAGGTGCATCCCGCAATTCCCTCTGTAGTCAACCGTTCTTTCGACTTCTCTAATTTTTCTATAACCTCACATACTGCATCCGTATACTTCTCGTCATTTACATACATAATAGATTTCGGTCTTCCATTAACAAGAATCGCATTTCCACGATATATATCGGTATAAATTTCAAAAAGCCATCCAAAGGCAGTTGCTCGATCATCAATAATATCTGCGCAGCCTTCTGTGATTCTTATCTGAATTTTGTCTTCATAATAGTACACATTTCCCCTCTTAATAATCTTACCCTTATGTTCAGACATGTATTTAAGGATGCGATGATTAAGTGAGGTTACTGCTTGTAAATTTTGCTCATCGGC
>JAJPXK010000230.1 GCA_021205485.1 Clostridia bacterium
TAAATTATATCATAATATATTCAAGTTAGCAATAAGCTTTTCAAATTTATTTGTTAAATAATTATTTTTATTACGATTGCAGGGTTTATATGTTTATTGATTATAAAAAAATCGGTCTGCAAACAGCAAACCGATTATTATCTCTTAATTCTTAATTCATAATTCTGAATTCAAAGTTACGGCGTTACCCTGTTTATATCCCTCGGGAACATGGCTGCGTAACGTACGTTTTTGAAGCCTAAAAGGTGCATGGTAAGCCTTTCAAGCCCTAAGCCTAAGCCGCCGTGAGGGGGCGCGCCGTACTTGTGCAGCATAAGGTAGGTGTCAAACTCTTCGGGGTTCATTCCAAGCCGCTTCATCTTCTCTACCTGCATGTTGTAGTCGTGTATACGCTGTCCGCCGGAAGTTATCTCTATTCCCCTGAATAAAAGGTCAAAGCTTAAGGTTACTTCGGGGTCGTCGGGGTCGTCCATAGTGTAGAAGGGGCGTTTTTTGCTCAGGTAATGCGTTACGAACAAGAAGTCGCTGCCGTATTGCTGTTTAGCCCATTTGCCTAAGAAAGCCTCTTCCTCAGGTTCAAAGTCCTTCATATCGGTGATATTTTTAAGCTTTTTTACGCAAAGTTCTTTGGCGTCTTTAAATCTTATGCAGGGTATTTTGTCTACAACGGGGATATCTGCCTTTAAAAGCTCAACTTCGGGGGCGTATTCGGTCTTTAAAAGTTCCATAATGTAGCGAAGCGTTCCCGTTTCCATATCCATTATGTCGGTAAAGCTGTCTATAAAGCCCATTTCAAAGTCCATAGAGATGTACTCGTTGAGGTGCCTTGAAGTGTCGTGATGCTCGGCCCTGAACACGGGTGCGATTTCAAACACCCTTTCGAATACGGGCACAAGGGCCTGTTTGTATAGCTGAGGGCTCTGCGCGAGGTATACCTGCTTGCCGAAGTAGTCAAGCTTGAAAACGGTAGTGCCGCCTTCGGCGCCCGCGAAGTTGATTTTCGGCGAATGGATTTCGGTAAAGCCCTGGCTCATCAGGTATTCCCTGAATCCGCGCTGTATGCCCTCCTGAAGCTTGAACACAGCCCTCTCTTTAGGGTTTCTGAGCGTTACGGGGCGGTAGTCAAGATTTACCGACAGGTCGCAGTTCACCTGTTTTTTTGATATAACAACGGGGGGCACCGCCGCGGGAACGGAAAGTATCTTTATATCGTGGATCTGAAGTTCGTACCTTTCGCTTCCGTCGCGCGTTTCGCTTTTAACAACCTTGCCCGTAATCTGCGCGCTGGCCTGTTCCACCACGTTTTCGGCGAGGCGGTAGTCAGAAAATTCGGGCGAGTAGACGCACTGTATAAGCTCCCTCGCCGTGCGAAGGATAATAAAGGCAAAGTCCGACATATCCCTTATATTGTGAATGGCGCCCTTGACGGTTACCACCTTGTCTACATTTTGTTTGAATTCGCTGTAGGGGGTGGTTTTAACGGTGTTATCGCCGTAGATGTAATCCATAAAATTTCTCCTCGAATAATGCTGTTTTTAATTTTAAGTCTTTTTTATATAAAAATCAAGCGAAATGCGGCAAAAGGGCAAAATTAAAAAAGCTCATAATAATGGCGTCGCAAACCCCTCAGGCAACTGCGTTGACAGTATGACAGAAAGAAGACGCTAAAAGACAAATGTCATTGCGAGCGGTCTCTACCGCGTGGCAATCCCGCGGGAGCAGCATCGAGCTGCGGCTCGCGACCCGCAAATTTTGACGGCTGAAAAGTTGTTTAAAATAATAACGTTTAAATGCTGTCGACGATTTTAAATAAGGTCGCAATGAGATTCTTCGGCTTCGCTCAGAATGACAGAATAGCAAGGCGATGGACGCATCCTTGTTTTTCCCTTGATGGCGGCGTAGCCTGCACGTCGGAAGTTTTTAACAAAGCTTATTATGGTTGTAAAAAATATACGCTTTTTGCTAAAATTTCATAATTAACTTCTTGGTTAAACTCTTGATTTGCCGATTTATATCTGCTATAATAAATACAAGGTCTGCGGTGTGCGTGGTATGAGAAATTCGTAATCCACAAAATAACTACGGGAGCGGCTTGTTTGTGAAAATAGGCGAGGTCTGTTTTTTAAACGGAAAGTCCGACGTTTCGCTTCGGCGCACCCACCTGCGAGAAGCGGGTTAATACTTTTTCATATCACGGCACAGGCGGATTCTTTAAATATATTGTAAAAGGTCCGCCGTTCTTTTTGCCCCGTAAATCATTTGCAATAGAACGGCTTTTATGTTAGAATACATTTATAACTAAAATTATCCACGCGGCATATATTGATACCGTGCAGGAAACGTTATCCGTAATAAACTTAAACGCGATAAGGCAAAACGCCCTATATATAAAGGGCCTTGCGGGCGGCAGGGCGCTGTACGCCGTTGTCAAGGCGGACGCCTACGGCCACGGGGCCGAAAGGGTGAGCCTCGCCTTAAACGATATAGCCGACGGCTTTTGCGTCGCTTTGGTCTCTGAAGGGGCGGCCCTGCGCATAGCGGGCGTAACCAAGCCCGTGCTTGTGTTTACCCCGATTCTTGACGAAGAGGACGCCGGCAGGGCGAAGTTTTACGACCTTGCCGTCACGGTGAACAGTCTGCGTACCGCCAGGCTCTCCCGAGGGCTGGACTGCCATGTAAAGGTAAACACGGGCATGAACCGTTACGGCTGCGACGCGGGCGGCATAGACGCCCTTTTAGACAGTATACAAGGCGGAGTCCTCGGAGTTTACTCTCATCTGTACGCTCCCTGCGACAGGGCGGCGAGTATGCGGCAATTAACGCTTTTTGACGAGGCCGAAAAGGCGGTAAAAAGACGTTATCCCGATGCGGTAAGCCACATAGCCGCGAGCGGAGGGGCGATGCTCGGCGGGCCCTTTTTAAAAGACGCCGTTCGCTGCGGCATAGCGTTGTACGGCTACGCGCCCGAAGGATTCAGCCGCAAGGGGTTAAAGCCCGCGCTTAAAGTTTACGCGAGGCTGTCGCAGCGGACAGAATTTATCGGAGGCGGCTTAGGCTACTCAAAGGCCGCAAAAAATTACGGCAGGCTTTCGGTATACAGGGCGGGCTACGCCGACGGATTTTCAAGAAACGTCCCTCTCGGCGAGGGCAACCTGTGCATGGACGGCTTTATTTCGGAGGAAAGCTCTGAGTGGAAGGAGATTTTCTCCGACGCGGACGCTTACGCTCAGCAATGCGGTACAATTTCTTACGAAACGCTCTGCTCAGCAACTCGCCGAAGCCGCAGGGTATATATAAACAGATGACGAAAGACGAATTGAGATATAAATATAAAATTTTAAGAAAGTACTTTCAGGGCGTCCGCAGGGAAGAGGCCGACAGGGCGATTTTAGAGTGCTTTGCCGAGGCCTACGGCTCGTTCGACAGCTTTTTGGTTTACAA
>JAJPXK010000188.1 GCA_021205485.1 Clostridia bacterium
CATTTTTATTTTATATGATTAGATATTAAAAATCAAGTACGCAGAATTACTTTTCGTTTAATTTTCATTTAAGAGTCTTGCTTGCCCTTGCTCTTTTTGCGATTTGCAAGTTTTCGGTCTATAAATTTAAAAATAAAGTAACCTGCTGCTGCGCAGGCGGAGCCTATCACCGCCCCCGCCAGCACGTCGGTAGGGTAATGCACGCACAGCCATATCCGGGAAAGAGCCACCAATACGGCTATAATGTACGCGGGTACGCCGACCTTAGCCTTGTAAAACAGCGTAAGTATCGTCGCCGTGCAGAAAATCGCGGCCGTATGCCCCGAGGGGAACGAAGAATCGTCCGGCAGAAGAATATTATACTGATCGAAATAGCTTTCAAGCTCGGCGTATTCCGTCCACGGGCGCTCGCGGCCTACAATATTTTTTAGTATAACGTTTACGATTAAAATATTTAAGGCGAGCCCTATAGCGCAGGCCAGGCCGCATTTGCGGGTCTTTTTAATTATTATCAGCAATACGCATAAAATAATGCTGAAAAGCGCCTTTTCGCCTAACAGCGTTATATACTTAAAGGCGTAATTGAGCCATACTATGCCGTGAAGATTTACGTGTATCCACTGTAGAATAGCAATATCCATATATGTAAAAACAGGGCGTACCCCCCTTACGCTTTGCAAAAACGCAGACGAAAGGGTATACGCAGTAAAATTTTACTTGCCGTCGGGCTTGTAGTTGCCCGAAATTTCTTCCATGCCCTCGTCGTCGATTTTGGCAAAAATGGCTTCCTGCTCGGGCGAGACGGACGGGGCGGAAGTTCCTCTCATTACGTCCTCTATCGTGACCTGTTCGTCCCTTTTCTGGTTCATAGCGTTTATGCGGCTCTGAATTTCTTCGTCGTAATAGGCTATATCGTATTCCATTTTAGCGAGGTCAGGGTCGGAGTAAGTTTCGTCAAGCTCTTCCTTTAAGTCTTTGGCGGCTTCGCGGCGCCTTAAATAAGAGATAAGGCACACGCCGAGCAGCACAAGAAACACCGCCCCTACCGTTATCGCTACTACATAAATAGGTTCCATACTACATTTATTTTACTACTTAACTCGGTTGCTGTCAACCGTAATTTGCATTTTTAATTTATTGTACGCTATGAGTGTTTTACATAACTTGCGGGAATAATAAATATTATATATTATGAAGAAAATTTTATTCTGCGGGGGCGGAAGCGCGGGGCATGTTATGCCGAATATAGCCCTTATTAAAAGTTTGAACGGCAAATACATTGTTGAATACGCGGGAACGGACGGCATTGAAAGAGATATCTGCAGGCTGGAAGGCGTAAAATACCACACTTTTGACGGGGTAAAGCTTGTAAGGGGAAAAATTTTTGCAAACCTCGCCCTGCCATTTAAACTTCGAAGGGCGGTAAAACAGGCGAGGCGTATTTTAATTGAGTGTAAGCCCGACGCGGTGTTCTGCAAGGGCGGGTACGCCTCGCTTCCGCCGGCTTTGGCGGCAAAAAGAGAAAATATACCAGTCTTTACTCACGAATCGGACTTAAGTTTAGGGCTTGCAAACAAAATTATATCAAAAATAAGCGTAAAAACCTTTACTTCCTTCCCCGAAACGGCGGAAAAAATAAAAAACGGAATGTATACGGGTTCGCCCTTACGCCAAGGCGTTCTATGCGGCGACGGACGGAAAATAAGGGAAAGTTTTAACAACGGCAAAAAAACAATTCTCGTGTTCGGCGGCGGCGGCGGCTCTGAAGCGATCAACAGAAATCTGAGAAAGGTAATCCCCGAGCTGTGCAAAAAATACAATATTTTGCATATCTGCGGCAAGGGAAACGTTGTTCAAAGCAACGTAAACGGCTATAAACAGACTGAATTTACCGACGATATAGGCTCATTTTACGCGGCGGCGGACTGCGCGGTGGCGAGAAGCGGGTCTAACTCGGCGTTCGAAGTTATCGCAAACAGGGTACCCGCCCTTTTTATACCGCTTGAAAACAGGGCAAGCCGAGGCGACCAGTTGCAGAACGCCGAATACTTTTACAAAAGGGGGCTGTGCCATATTTTAAGGCAAAAGGATATCGCTCCCGAAAGGCTGCTTAAAGAGATTGAGGCGACGGCCAATGACGAAAATTTAAAGCTGAAGCTTGAAAGCTGTAAAATACAAAACGGAAACGAGGCGATAATTAAAGAAATTGAAAAGGTTCTTTCCGATTAGCTTTTACTTTTCGGTATGCCCCTTCTTCCATTCCTTTATATCTTCAAGGCGGGCCTTATACCTCGCCTCGACCCCTTCTTCCGAGGGTTTATAGTACTCCCTCCCGACAAGGTTGTCGGGCAGGCACTGCATATCGGTGAGTTTGTCCTTGTATTCGTGAGCGTACTTGTAACCCTTGCCGTAATCAAGCTCTTTCATAAGTTTTGTAGGAGCGTTGCGTATTACAAGAGGAACGGGCTCGGCGATGGTAGACAAAGCGTCTTTTTTGGCCGATTCGTACGCCGTATACAGGGCGTTGGACTTAGGGGCGAGGGACATATATACCACCGCCTCGGTTAAATGCACGGTGCATTCGGGCATGCCTATAAAATGGCAGGCCTGATAGGCGGCCACGGCGATTTCTAACGCCTTAGGATCGGCGAGGCCGATATCCTCGCTGGCAAACCTTGTTACCCGCCTTGCCACATATATAGGGTCTTCGCCCGCTTCAAGCATTCTCGCGAGCCAATACACCGCGGCGTCAGGGTCGGAATTGCGCATTGACTTGTGCAGGGCTGAGATAAGATTGTAATGCTCCTCGCCGTTTTTATCGTATAACAGAGATTTTTTGGAGGTGCACTGCTCTATAATCTCGCTGTTTACAATAGTTTTGCCCGTTTCGGTAACAATGCCGTTCAACACCGCCATTTCAAGGGTAGAAAGGGCGTTCCTCGCGTCGCCGTTTGCAAAATTAGCGATAATATTTATGGAGTCGTCGGAAATTTCTATTTCCTGCTTTCCGAAGCCCCTTTCGTCCTTTAAAGCGTTATGTAAAAGCTGGCATATCTCTTCCGTTTTAAGGGCCTGAAGCACAAAAACTTTACAGCGGGATAAAAGCGCCCCGTTTACCTCGAAAGAGGGATTTTCGGTTGTGGCCCCGATAAGGATGATGCTGCCCTTTTCTACATACGGCAGAAAGGCGTCTTGCTGAGCTTTGTTAAAGCGGTGGATTTCGTCAACAAAGAGTATGGTTTTACCGCCGAAAAGACGACTTCTTTCGGCCTGCTCCATAACCTGCTTGATCTCTTTAATGCCGCTTGTCACGGCAGAAAAATCTATAAATTTTGCCTTGGTACGGTTTGCTATTATGCGGGCGAGCGTGGTTTTGCCTACCCCCGGCGGGCCCCAGAAAATCATAGAACCTACCCTGTCGCTCTCTATAAGCC
>JAJPXK010000205.1 GCA_021205485.1 Clostridia bacterium
AAAATGTTCGGATTAACAAAAAGGTAAATATTTAACAACTTTAGTTTCTTATTGCAATAACAAAAAATTACTATTCAGAATATTCTGTTAATATCTTATTTTTAAGGAGTATTTGCCATGTCCGCTCCGCTTACGGCAAAAAAGCCGTTCCCGTCAACCGAAGGTTTGTCGCCCGACGCCTACAGTTTACGCATAATTTCTTCCGCATACGCTACGCCTACGGGCGAGCTAAATACAATTTTACAGTATATCTATCAGTCGTATTTTTTCGAAGCCAAAGGGTATAAAGATATTGCCGAAGAAATTGAAGGCGTCGCCGTCGCCGAAATGTTTCACTTAAAAACTTTAGGCAAATGCATGCTGCATTTAGGCGGCAATCCCGTGTATACCTATTGCCCGCCGTCTATGTACAACTTTTATTCGGCAAAGTACGTAACGTATTCAAAAGGACTGGTATTTATGGCTGAGGACGATGTCAGGGCAGAAAAGCAGGCCATACGCACATATGAACGCATGCTGTGTTTTTTAAAAAATGAAAGGGTCCGCAGTATTATAGAACGCATTTTAGAGGATGAACGCCTTCATTTAGAGGCGTTTACGCAAATTTTGCTTAAACTTAAAGGTTGACATAAAGTCCCGTTTGGTATACAATTTTATGTGAAAATTTTTAACGGGACAGATTTATGGTTTTCGATGTAGCCATTGTAGGCGGAGGGGCCTCAGGCCTCGCCGTAGCGGCGCTTCTTTGCAGAGACACAAAACTCAATATCGCGGTGATAGAAAGGGGCCCCCGCGCGGGCAGAAAACTCGCCGCGAGCGGCAACGGCCAGGGCAATATAAGCAATACGCATATGTCGGAGGATAAATATTTCGGCAGTTGCAAAAGTATAGCCTACCCTATAATCTGCCGCTACGGCGACGCGTGGAAAGAGCTGTTTTACGGCAAATTCGTAACCGACGGCCAGGGCAGGGTTTACCCTGCGGGCAGGCAGGCGTCAGCCCTTTGCGACTGTCTGTTAAAGCGAATTTCCGACGGCGGAGTAAAACTTATCACAGGCGAACAGGTTGTAAGCATAGACGGCGCTGAAGATTTTACTCTGCGTCTGTCGGGCGGAGAAAAAATAACGGCCAGGTACGTGGTTCTGTGTACGGGAGGCAAGTCGCAAAAGCAATTCGGGACCGACGGTTCAGCCTATTCGCTCGCGCAGAAGTTCGGCCATAAAATAACGCCGCTCCGCCCGTCTCTGGTTCAGCTTAAAACCGAAACTACACACATAAAGACCTTGCGCGGCATACGCGCCGACTGTATAGTTACAGCGTTTTGCAAAAATGAGCGGGTCGCATCATCGCGGGGCGATGTGATTTTTACCGAATACGGCGTGTCTGGCAACGCTGTTTTTAATGTTTCCGCGTATATAGCCGATAAAAAAGACGTAACTCTTGAACTTGAGTTTGCCCCCGAATTTACTCAGGAAGAGATTGAAAAGGATATAAATTTAAAAAAGTCCTGCGGCTACAGCCAGAGCGAGCTGTTATCCTGTACCCTTAACAATCAGATAGGCAGGGCGGTTATAAAGCGGAGCGGCGGCGACAGTAAAGATATAGCTTATACAGTAAAGCGCTTCAGCTTGCCCGTTACAGGCAGCTTAGGCTTTGACTACGCTCAGGTGACAAAGGGCGGGGTGGATGCGAGCGGCGTAAAGGGCAACCTTGAAAGCAAATATAAGGACAACCTGTTTTTCGCAGGCGAAATTCTGGATATAGACGGGGCGTGCGGCGGTTACAACCTTACCTGGGCCTTCGCAAGCGCCGCGCAGGTCGCCGCAGAAATAGAAAAAAGAGTATGATAAAAAGGCTAGACAACGTAAAACTTAATATAACTGAAAAGGAGAGCAAGCTTTTAGACATAGCAAAGAAAAAGCTCGGCAGGCCGCCAAAGTATTTCAAAATATTAAAAAAATCGTTGGACGCTCGTGATAAAAATAATATTGTATACGTCTATTCCATAGCTTTTTCCGATAAAGAGGAAGAGGAAAGAAAACCCGTTTTGCAAAAGACGTTAAACCCCTCAAAGGTATGCGTTATAGGTTCGGGCCCCGCGGGACTTTTATGCGCCGTACGTCTTGCCGACCGAGGTTTTTCGCCGATAGTTATAGAACGCGGCGGCGATACCGACAGCCGTTCTGCTGCGGTAGAGCTGTTTTGTTCTAAACGGATATTAGACGAAAACAACAATGTTCAGTTCGGCGAGGGCGGGGCAGGTACATTTTCCGACGGAAAACTGAACACGCAGACACATGACGGCTACAATCGTGACGTGCTTGAA
Source organism: Clostridia bacterium (assembly GCA_021205485.1). Taxonomy (GTDB): domain Bacteria; phylum Bacillota; class Clostridia; order Christensenellales; family Borkfalkiaceae; genus Coproplasma. The sequence continues at coordinate 2,327 of JAJPXK010000205.1, forward strand.
ACATTTTTCCGCTTCGGGGCGCCTGAGGAAATTTTATATAGCAATAAACCTCATATCGGCAGCGATAAGCTTAAAAATATCGTCAAATCCATGCGGGAATATATCATTTCCTGCGGAGGACAGTTTTTATTCAACACTCAGTTTATCGGTTTTTCTTCGCATGGCGGCGTCCTCAATTCCATAACGATAAAAAACGTCAAAACGGGGGCCGAGGAGGAGATTAAGGTAAATACGGCCGTGCTTGCCGTAGGCCATTCGGCGAGGGATACTTTTAAAATGCTCTATGACGGCGGCGTGTGTATGCAGGCGAGGGATTTCGCCGTAGGCGTCCGCATAGAACACCTTGCGGAGAACATAAACAAGTCGCAATACGGGGCTTCGGCAAAATATTTGCCCGCGGCGGATTACAAGCTTGTATCGCATGCTCATGAAAGGACTGTTTTTACTTTCTGTATGTGTCCCGGGGGAGTTGTTATCCCCGCGGCGAGCGAAAACGGCGGCGTGGTGGTCAACGGAATGAGCGATTTCGCCCGCGACGGCGTAAATTCCAACAGCGCCTTAATGGTCCAGCTAAAAAAGCAGGACTTCGGCGAGGAAATTTTCTCAGGAATGAGGTACCAGCAAAAAATCGAGCGGGCGGCATACGCTGCAGGCGGCAGCGATTTTAAAGCCCCGTGCCAGCTTTACGGCGATTTTGCCGCAGACAAAACTTCCTATAAATTCGGCGAAGTTTCGCCTACATATGCGGCGGGAACGGTTTTCGCCCCTTTAAACCAGGTTTTGCCGTCTGTCGCCGTACAGGCTTTAAAGGCCGCGATACCCGATATGGACAGGCGGCTCAAGGGCTTTGCAAATCCCGACGCGATATTGACGGGGGTAGAAACCCGCTTTTCTTCGCCCGTAAGGATTGTGAGGGGAGAAGATCTGCAAAGCGTAAACGTAAAGGGTCTTTACCCTTGCGGCGAGGGCAGCGGCTATTCGGGCGGAATAGCCAGTTCGGCGGCGGACGGCATAAAAATCGCAGATTTTATATTTAATTCACACATTTAAAGATTATAAAATCATAAAATAAATATCTCATTTTCATATTGCTGA
>JAJPXK010000206.1 GCA_021205485.1 Clostridia bacterium
AAAAGAAGCAGTTATTAAAAGCAATAAAAAACTGTACTTTTAAATGTTAACGGTTCAAAGGTATAGTTTAGGGGTATTAAAGCGTTTAAAAATAATAAATGCTTTAAAAAATCAAAAATCTATCCCCTTATGACTCATCCATCAAGGTACCTTGAAGGGACTGATGAGGTGTAATTATTTTAGGAACAACATTTCATTCGTCAACTTCGTTGACACCTTCTACTGTTTATGTTACGCTACCATCAAGGGTGGCTAAAATGTGGTTAAAATCAAAGGTAAAAATATGACTTTACAGCAGTTAAAATATGTAATAGAAATAGCAGAGTGCGGGTCGGTGAACAGGGCGGCGCAAAAGCTGTACCTCGCGCAGCCAAGTCTTTCAAAGGCGGTGGCCGACCTTGAAAAAGAGTTAGGCATCACAATCTTCTGCCGTTCAAGAAAGGGCGTGTACCTCTCTGAGGAGGGAACCAGATTTTTGTCTTACGCGAGGCAGGTGGTGGAGCAGGCTCAGCTTTTGGAGAGCCGCTATAAATCGGGCGGAAGCGTAAAACGCGTATTCGCCGTTTCTGCACAGCATTACGCCTTCGCTGTGAACGCCTTTGTGGAATTGGTGCGGGAATATGGCGAAAATACTTACGAATTTTCCCTCCGCGAAAGCCGTACCGCTGACATTATAGAGGACGTCCGCACGCAGCGCAGCGAGCTCGGCGTGATATATTTGAGCAATTTCAACCAGGAGGTTATGCTGCACATTTTAAAGAACGCCGATTTAAAGTTTGTGCCGCTCTTTACGGCTACGCCGCATGTGTTTGTAAGCCGCGCCAATCCGCTCGCTTCAAAAAAATTGGTTACGCTCGAAGATTTGCAGCCCTACCCGAGGCTAACCTACGACCAGGGGATTAACAATTCCTTTTACTACGCCGAGGAGCTGCATATTACGGCCGATAGCCCTAAAAATATTGTCGTTTCTGACAGGGCCACGCTGTTTAACCTTGTTATCGGTCTGAACGGCTACACCGTCAGTTCGGGCATATATAGCGCCGATCTTAACGGCGAAAGCATAGTCGCCGTGCCGCTTGACAGTGCCGAGAGGATGCAGATAGGCTACATTTATTCGCCAGACCGGCCTTTGAGTGCCGTAGCCGAGAGCTATGTTGAAAAACTTAAGGGCTGTATCGCCAAATACAAAGGCGAGTAAGACTATAAAAAAGGTTATATATAATCAAAACTGCGGGGCGTAAACGCCTCGCAGTTTTGATTTTTTTATATTTCAGAGGATGGATGAGCAAAATTTTTATAACTTGCCGACGGCTAACAATAAACGCCGACAGCCTGACAATACAGGCCTACAGCTTAGCTTTATACCGCCGTCGCAGTTTTTATCAGTTTAATTTGCCTTCAGCGGCGAGGCCCTTTAAATATTCGTCCATAGCTTTGGCCACGCGTTTGCTTGTTTCAACGGCTTCTACAACCGTCTTGGCGCCCTTTACAACGTCGCCCGAGGCGAACAGCCCCGCGCGGGTTGTTACGCCGTTTTCGTCAATTTTAGCCAGCCCGCGTTCGTTGATCTCCAACCCCTCGGTCTGTGTGAGGATAAGGTTAGAGGGTTTCTGCGATATGCAGATCATAACGGTGTCGCAGGGCATAAGCGTAGCTTCGTCGCCGTAGGATATAACCTTGTGGTTTTCGTCGCAGACGGTATCTTTGAACATAACGCCTTCGTCAGTGATTTCTACGGGCGCTTTGTTGTAAATAAACTCGGCGCCTTCTATTTCGGCGTAGTCGGCTTCTTCCTTGCTTGCGGAGTAGCGGTCGCTGCGTACGCAGATTTTAACGTTCCTTACGCCTTTTCTCAGGGCGGTACGAGCTACGTCCATAGCTACGTTGCCCGCGCCGATAACTACCATAGAGTCGCCTAACGTGTAAACGTCGGGAGCTTCCAAAAAGTGTACGCCGTAGTGTACATGGCCTAAAGTTTCGCCCTTTACGTTGAGGGCTATAGGGTAGGTTACGCCCGTGCCTATGGATATAGCCTTGAAGCCGTCGCGGAATAACTCTTCCACGCCGAAGGCCTTGCCGATGGTAACGTTGTATTTGATGTGTATGCCGAGCTTTTTCATCAGCTTTTCGTAGCGGTCTACAATGCTCTTAGGCAGCCTGAATTCGGGGATGCCGTAGCGCAGAACGCCGCCTATCTGAGTTTTGCTCTCGAATACGGTGACGTCGTAGCCGAGCTGAGCCATCTTTATCGAAATGGTGATGCCTGCGGGGCCCGAACCTACTACGGCGACCTTTATGCCGTTAGGCTCTGCCTTGTCAAGCTCCACAGTGTCGAGGTAACGCTCAGAAATAAAGTTTTCTATAGTGCTGATTTCTACGGGTTCGCCCTTGATGCCCCTTACGCAGTGGCCCTGGCACTGGTTGCCGTGGTTGCAGACTATTGAGCATACTACCGATAAGGGGTTGTTGTCGAACAGCATCTTGCCCGCGGCGTTAATATCGCCCGTCAAAAAAGTATGGATAAAATTAGGTATATCTGTAGAGATAGGGCAACCTGTCCTACATAAAGGTTTTTTGCAGTTTAAGCATCTCTGTGCTTCAGCGATTACGTTATGCGCCATAAATTTTCTCTCCTTACAATATGCTCACAAATTTTTATCCGCATTGCTGTGCGTATAAAAATTTCGTGATTTTCGGGGCAAAACCAATCTCAACTTTGTTTCGATTGTTATTTTCCCTCTTTTTCGTATTTTTAAGGGCGTACGTATTATATAATACGAAAAATTCACCCTTTTACCTTAATATTGCGGGGTTTTGGACATAACGCAGTGACGTCCAAAACTCATTATTATTTTTAAATGCTCGTGCAAATCTTTACGATTTGCTGCCGCAAATGCGTGAGCATTACCTTACTATTACAAAGCGGCTTTGATGGCCTCAATCATTTCGGCGTATTCCTCGTCCGAAAGGAAGGTCTTCTGCGGGTTCATCTGGAAGATTCCGCCCCATTCGTCTCCGCCCTTGTATTTAGGGCAAAGGTGCATGTGCAGGTGGCAGCCTGTGTCGCCGTAGGCGCCGTAGTTTAATTTGTCGGGTTTGAATACCGCGTGTATAGCTTTGGCCGCCCTGTTTACGTCGGCGAAAAAGGCGTTCCTTTCCTCGTCAGAAATGTCAACGATTTCGCTTACGTGGTCTTTATAGGCCACGATGCATCTGCCGCGTTTGGATTGCTCTTTAAAAAGTATAAGCGAGCTTACGCTTAAGTCGCATATATAGATGCCGAATTTTTCTAAAAGTTCGCCGCGCATACAGTAACCGCAGTTGCAGTCTTTGGCGTGTTCCATAAAAAATTCCCCCTTAATAATTTTTACCGATGATTATTATACCACACACT
>JAJPXK010000186.1 GCA_021205485.1 Clostridia bacterium
ACTTGAGAGGGATGAAAAAAGTCCAAAAAGTGAAGAGTATCCTTTAATGGCATTTATAGCCAATGAAGGTGTAGCACCGAAGGGAGATAGGTACGATAGAAGTTCGCTTGTAAATGATACTGAAAATAAGTTATATAAGCGAACTGAATACGGAGATTTTATTTATAGTTCAAATAATCTTGAAACAGGTTCTATTGGTATAAATAAGTACGGAAAAGCAACAATATCACCTGTTTATAGTATTTTTCAACCTACGGGAATTGCAGATTCGGATTTTATTGGTAGACGTCTTGTTCGTAAGGATTTTATAAATGCGATGGTTAAATGGCGTCAAGGTGTAATCTATGGACAATGGAAAATACATGAATCTGATTTTATAAAAATAGATATTGCTGTGCCTAGGCTTGAGGAACAAAAGAAAATAGGTGCGATGTTGGATATTATAGACAACCTTATCACCCTTCATCAGCGTAAGCATTTTTATGAAAGAGCAAAAAGATTATGAAGAAAAACGAGTAGAAAAAAGACTAATGATTGGGAACAGCGTAAGTTTGTAGATTTGTATCGCAAGGTAAGTGAAAAAAATGATTTGACGTATGGTAAGGAAGACATTATTTCAGTTGCCAATATGTACTTTAAAGAAGATTCTTATATAACAGATAATGAATATTTAAGAACTTATAATGTTTTTTTATTGGGAGATATTGCCTTTGAGGGAAATAAAAGTAAAGATTTTAAGCATGGACGTTTTGTCGAAAATACGATAGGAAATGGCATTGTTTCTCATGTATTTGATGTTTTTAGACCAATAATGGGCGAATACGACTTGCTTTTTTGGAAATATGCGATAAACAATGAACGGCTTATGGGAAAAATTCTTGTAAGGGCAACGAAGGCTTCTACTATGATGACCAATCTTGTTGCCGATGATTTCTTAGGCGAATATTTTCTTGTTCCTACATATGAAGAACAAAAGGCCATAGGACAAACTCTTAATGAGATAGACAACCTTATCACCCTTCATCAGTGTAAGGATTTTAGCAAAAGAGGATGTTGCGAAACATTAAAATTCCAAAAAAAACATAGAACCATGACAACAACTTGGGAACAGCGTGAGTTATGGACAATAACAACATGGGACAAAAAGTTTAATGAGGTAGAAAAAGAGAAACAGCCTCGCGTGATAAAGTATCCTTATGTTCTTGCTGAAGTATTTAATAAAATTGAAGATGAAACAGGTGATGTGAGATTGTTATCGACTGGTACTTATATAGGATACACAACCGAAGAAAAGGCAGGTGATAATTTGTGCGAGGGCGAAATTGTTGCTATTCCGTGGGGAGGGATACCAAATATTAAGTATTTTAAAGGTAAATTTGTAACGGCTGATAATCGAATAGCCATCTCAAATGATGAAAACATTATAAAAACAGCTTTCATTTCATGTTGGTTACAAAGCCATATTTCACAATTGGAGTCTTTTTATAGAGGTGCTTCAATAAAGCATCCAAGTATGAGCGATGTGCTTAATATGGTTATTACTTATCCTTGCACATCGGAACAAGCTAAAATAGTAAGTTATCTGTTTAAGTTAGACAACCTTATCACCCTTCATCAGCGTGGTTAGAAATATAAAAGGAGGAATCTAAATGGCAAAAGATTCAAAAAAAGACGAGTTATTTTGTGACTATTTTGAACGCTGGATTAAAGTGTACAAAGAAGGTGCAATACGTCGTGTTACAATGAATAAGTATAACCTTGCATTGTCATGGTTACGAAAACTTATTCCCACATTAAAGATAGGCGAGCTTGATAGGATAGCGTATCAAAGACTGCTAAATGACTATGCAAAGTTTCATGAGCGCCAGACAACTATGGATTTTCATCATCAATTGAAAGGGGCAATACTTGATGCGGTTGATGAGGGGTTGATTTCAAGAGATCCTACAAGAAAAACTATTATTAAAGGCAAGACGCCTAGGGACAAGAAGCCGAAATACCTTAGCCAATTTGAATTACATACGTTAATTCAGCATTTGGATTTAGGACCAGAAGTTAATTGGGATTGGTTAATACTTTTGGTAGCAAAAACAGGGATGCGTTTTTCAGAAGCATTAGCAATTACACCGAAGGATTTTGACTTTGCCCATCAGTCTTTATCTATAGATAAGACATGGGATTATAAAGGAAATGGTGGTTTTTTACCTACAAAAAACAAATCTTCCGTGAGGAAGATACAAATTGACTGGCAGTTGGTTGTTCAATTTTCGGAGCTTATTAAAAATAAGCCTGAAAACGAACCACTGTTTGTGTTTAATAAAGTGTACAATTCTACTGTGAATGATGTTTTAAGAAGAAGGTGCAAAGAAGCGCAAATCCCTGTAATATCTATACATGGGTTAAGACATACTCATGCTTCTTTGCTGCTATTTGCAGGAGTATCTATAGCAAGTGTGGCAAGGCGTTTAGGTCATGCAAGCATGACGACAACGCAAAAAACATATCTACATATAATTCATGAATTAGAAAACAAGGATATAGATCTCGTTATGAGAGCTTTATCTAGTTTGTGATTGTGATGCTGATGAAAGTGATAGGTTTAAGACCACTCTATATGAGTGGTCTTCTTTTAATTTATAATTATATCATATTAAACTTATCAGAAACTGTCTTATATCTAAAAATTTCACAAAAAATATTTTCTAAAATTTGGGAATCATGGGTTGACTTATATCGTGTTGGGTTATATAATAAAAGAACGAAATGCGTACAAGTGTTCGCAAATATTTTGTAGGAGTTTTGTATGTTAGGACCAAGAGCGGATATCGAGAAATCAATATATGATTTTGTCAACAGCTACATTGACGAAAATAAAGTGAACCCGACATTTAGAGAGATTTCTTCGGCTGTTGGCTTTAAATCTATAAGCGGTATCTCCAGACATATAAAAAGGATGGAAGCGGATGGGCGGCTTATAGTCAATGGTAAGAGAGGAGTTTGTACAGATAGGCAGCAGATTGATACTGTAAATGTTCCTGTTATAGAAAGTATTGCATGTGGTACACCTATTCTTGCGGAAGAAAATGTAGAAGATTATATTCCCGTATTAAAGGGAGAGCTTGGTAAAGGTGAGTTTTTTGCGCTGCGCGCTCATGGCGACTCGATGATTGGTGCTGGGATTAATGACGGTGAACTTGTATTTGTAAGGAAGCAAGAAACGGCCGAAATAGGTGATATTGTTGTCGCTCTTATCGATGATGAAGCCACTCTTAAGCGGTATTACCGAGATGAGGTGAATCACAAAATAATTCTTAAACCAGAAAACGATAAATATAAAGATATGATGTATGATAATGTAATTATTCAAGGGAAAGC
>JAJPXK010000097.1 GCA_021205485.1 Clostridia bacterium
CGGGCTGCGGTTTTACGCCGAATACCGCCGGCTTGCAGGCATTATACGTTAAGTATAAGGAAAAAGGCTTTGAGATACTTGACTTCCCCTGCAACCAGTTTGCAGGCCAGGCGCCCGGAACGGATGAAGAGATAGCGAATTTCTGCTCGGGCAGGTTCGGCGTTACGTTTAAGCAGTTCCATAAGATTAATGTCAATGGCAAAAACGAAGAGCCTTTATATACTTTTTTAAAGTCGCAGGCGGGCGGCGTAATGGGCGACAGAATTAAGTGGAATTTTACTAAATTTCTGGTAGACAGAGAGGGTAACGTAGTTGCCCGCTTCCCTTCGGCTAAAAAGCCTGAAGCGCTTGAAGAAGACATAGAAAAATTGCTTTAAAGGACAGACCGTTGGAAAATTACGAAAGCTTAAAAATAGAAAATCAGCTATGTTTCCCTTTATACGCAAGCGCCAAAGAAGTAATAAAAAAATACAAGCCATATTTAGAGCAAATAGATCTGACCTACACGCAGTATATAACTATGATGGTTCTTTGGGAATACGGACAGATGAACGTTAAAGATTTAGGCGAAAGGCTGTACCTTGATTCGGGTACCCTTACGCCTCTCCTTAAAAAGCTTGAAAGCAAAGAGTTGATTGTAAGGAAGCGTTCTGTTGCGGATGAGCGTAATTTGGTTGTAGCTTTAACACAAAAAGGCGTTGACCTGCGCGATAAAGCTGTAAATATTCCGCAAGAAATCGGCAGTTGCATCAATCTTACGCAGGAAGAAGCCTTTACCTTATATAAATTATTGTACAAGGTGCTTGGCAAATAAAAAACTATATTTTTCGCAATATTAAAAGGAAGCCCTTTCATAGGCTTCCTTTTATAAAAGCGTAATGGCTATAATTTTAATTTTTTTAAATATCCCTATGGCAATCGCATATTTACACCCGCCTTTTTATGCTAAAATTTTTAACTATAGTTTATCGATATGTAGTAAATATTTATGCCGCCCGAGGTGGAGCCGAAGTAGTACGTTCCCGCCTCGCTTATCGCAAAGGTAAGCTCTGCGATATTTGAAAGGGGCGCCGTCTGCGTCTCGCCTATAAGGGCTGAAATGCTTTGCGAGGAGAATATTCCCGCCTGCCTTGTGTCCTCTGAACTTGAAGACGTTAAATGGACGGTCACGCTGCAGGCGGCCTTGGCGACTATCTTTACCGCCGCCGAAGTTACGGCCTTGCCCGTTTTGAGCCTGTATGTATAGCTGATTCCGCCGTATGACTTGTTGGAGCCGTCTATAACAAGGTTTGAGCCGTATACGCTTACGCCGTCGCCTAACTCAAAGCCGTCTTCTATTTTCTTCATCTCGCCGAAATCGGAAATATTTATCTCTACATCTGCATATACGCTCTGGCTTCCGCCCGAAGAAGTGTCTTCGGAATAACTTTCGCCCGAGGATGTTTCGCCCGAGGATGAATTTGCCGTCTTGTGTACGCCGGCTTTTAAAATAACTTCCTCTTTGGCTTTGGCGGCGTCGGTGAGGTAATATTCGCCGTAGATGAGGCTGCTGTCGCATTCAAAGTAGATGTACTTATTCATATTGCCGCTGTCGCGGATTGTTATTGTGTCCGATCTGTTTTCAACGTCTTCGGGCGTTACGCTGTCGCCCGAGGTTGTACAGCCGTTGTAGACGTTCTGAAATCCCTTATAGTCAGCGAAGCCCGTGTCGCTGCCTGAACTGAGGCCTGTAGATAAATCGAGTACGTTTTTGCAACTTTCAAAATAGTTGCATTCGGCGAATACGTATGCGCCCGAACGGGAGCTAATAACGTAGTCTGTCGCGCCGTAAATATAGTTATTGTAATAGTGTATGTTTGCCGTACGCGCGAGCGGCTGGCGGGACTGCACCCTGTCGTAATAGTTGTGGTGCATAGATATATTGTACTGTTCGTTTGTATAATTGGCGCCTATAAGGTTTGTCTTGTGGCAGGCGTACATATAGTTCCAGCTAAAGGTGTAGTATTGCCCGCGTTTAAAGTCGCAGGTGCCGTCGCCCTGAGCTTTGTCGCTTTCGGCGGGGTCTGAGCAGTACCCTTGGTAAAAACTGTTGTTGTGTATCCAGCATCTCTCTACCGAACAGCTTGTGTTAGAGCCCTCCATGCCTATGGCGTCTTCGGGGTAGTTTTCAAAAGTCAGGTTTCTCACTTCAAAGCCGTAGCCGTAACCGTCTGTCAAAGGGTCGCCGCTGCCTGAGATAAAGCTGAAGCCACAGCCGTAGACGCAGGCGTCTTCGCCTACGCCCTCTATGGTGATATTTCTGGCGTTTTTCATGCACGCCATTCTGCCGTTGTCGCTTGTTCCGCCGCCCGTAAGGCTGTCTTTTGAAGCGTAGGGGGTAAGCCCTTCAATCTCGCTCGCCGTACCGTCGCCTTCAACTTCGGCGTTCACCTTGCCGATAATCCTTACAGCTACGGCGGAGTACGCCCTGCTCAATGCGCCTATTCCCTTGCTTGCGTACTGCGAGTTGTTCAAAAGGTAGCCTATGCTGCAGCATGCGGCGCCGTCGGGGAAGTAACTTGTTATATCTATGCTTGTATAGCTGTCTGTTGAGGCCGAATATACGTAGCAGCTTTCTGAAACGTCGTTTTTGTTGTCGTCGGTAAGGTAGATAATTGCGGCGTTGTCCTTTAAGGAGCCGTCGTCGCTGTACGCGCCTACGCCGTCGGTGTAGTTAAAGTGAGCGAAGCCGCTTCGGTCGTACGCCGAGACGGTTATGCCCTCGGCCATATAGTAGACGGAGCCTTTGAGTATTCTTACGTCGTACTCGCCCGCCTGCAGGCCGATTATATCCATGCGGACGCCGTCGTCCGTCACTCTTATCAGGTTTTCGTCCGAAAAAGTCTGAGCCTGAGACCAGTCTTCCGAGGATAATTTATATTTAATTTCGGTATTTACAGCGCTTGCCGCCTGCCAGGTAACAAAAAGGCCTTCCTCATACCCGCCCGCGGCGGTGACTGTTTCGGAGGTTGTTGTTTTGGTAACAGTTACCGAACATTCCGCCGAATACCCGTCTATGCTTGCGGCGACGGTTGTCTGCCCCTCGGCTACGGCGTACACTTCGGCGGTATAGCCGTCCGCCGTTACGGCCGCTACCGAATCGTCTTGCGAAGTCCAGCTAATATCGCCCGAATACGCGCCTCCGTCAGACATGGCAACGCTCGCGGTAAGGGAGAAGCTTTCGCCCTCTTCCAAAGATTTTACCGAATAATTGAGGGATATCCCCGAGGCGTACGCCGATTGAGTTCCTTCCCCGCCGTCTTCCGAACTGTCTTCAACCGAAATGCCGTCCGCCGATGAACTGACTTCAACCGA
>JAJPXK010000033.1 GCA_021205485.1 Clostridia bacterium
TTTTTTTGTCAATTTATTTTAAATACATTGTAGAAGTTTTTCAAAATTTAATTGCACATTTAAGGTTTTAATAGTATAATTAGTACAAATCCAAAGGAGGATAGACTTATGAGCGCTAAATCTACCAAAACTTCCGCAGAGGAAGTTGTACAGCCCGCAGCCGAGGAAGAACGCGAGGCGGGGCTCAAGAACCTTATTTCAATGATATCGGACGAACAGGCCGAGGGAATACTTTCGCTGTATAACCCTAACATCCTTCGCAAAGTGTTCGGCGACGGCGAACTTATGCGTACGGCGGACTGCTTTTTACGCAACAGCCTCAACATAAGCGCGGCCGCCCGCAATATCTACATGCACCGCAACACCATGATGTACCGTTTAGACAAAATCGAACGCCTTACCGGCCTCGATATCCGTACATTTGACGATGCTTTAACTTTCGATATTTTGCATAAACTGTATGAAAGAAAGTTAAGGAGCGGTAAGTAATATTTTAGTGAAAATTCCTTTATTTAAAAAATCGGCCGTGAAAATTGCGGCGGCAGTATTGGCTGCCGCCGTGTTTTCCGTTGCCTCTTTATGCGGATGCAGTTCTGACTACAGCACCCTCGACTGGGTAGCCTCGGTAATAGAAAAGTACTATTACCAGGACGTGGATACCTCGGATATACACAGCTACACCGCCAAGGAGTTTGTGTCGAAGTACCTTGACCAGTACTCGGCCTTTTACACGGCGGAGGAGTACGCCGAGGTTGTGTCTTCCAACTCGGGCAGCAAAAGCGGCTTTGGAGTAACGTATTCGTATCTGCCTGAAAACGGCATACTCGTATCCTCGGTAATTTTCAATTCGCCCGCATATATCAGCGGATTAAGGGCGGGCGACTGTATCGTTTCGGCCACGATAGACGGCGAAACTTCGTCGTTTGACTCTTTGTCTGAGTTTACCGAATGCGTATCCGCCTTGGAAGAAGGGGACTATGTGACCTTTAACACCTCCGAGGGCGGTGAATATACCATGGCCAAGAGCCAGTATACGGCGAGCTATGTGATATGCGCCACCAACGAAAGTTCGTGGGCGTTTTTGACCGACGGCGAAAGCGGCGGCTTAGAGCTTACCGAGACTGACGCCGACATAATAGAGGACCTTCCCGACGGGGCGGGGTATATCTGCCTTTCGCAGTTCTACGGCGACGCCGCGAGCGAGTTCGCTCAGGCGGTAGAAGTGCTTAATTCGCTAAATTGCGACTCGATTATCATCGATTTACGCAACAACGGAGGCGGCTATGTATCGGTAATGCAGTACATTTCGGCGTGTTTCGTCTCTTCGGGCGAAAATGTGATGACGGCGAGGTTTAAAGGCGGCGACGAAGACGTTTACGCAGCCGACGGCAGGTATATAACCTCGGACGAGTGCATGGTAAAGGAAGACACCGAGGTGTACGTCCTTGCCAACGGCAATACGGCGAGCGCTTCCGAAGCGTTGATAGGCGTGCTGTACAGCTACGGCGTTATAGATTATTCGGATATATACCTTTCTGACTACACCGACGAGTATATTTCGCTTGTCGGCGGCAGCGCGCAGTCGCTTAAATGCGGCAGCACGTACGGCAAAGGCATAATGCAGAGCCCCTACACAAAGAGTTTTACGGGCGAGGTTTTAAAACTTACCACCGCGCAGATTTACTGGCCGAACGGCGACAGCATACACGGCGTCGGCGTTACAGTCTCTGACGGGGCTAAGGCCGTTTCTTCGCCCTATCCTTCCAACGGCGAGGGGGAGGAGCTTTCAAACGCCATAAACCTGATTTACGGCTGATATGTTGTTGTTTTTGATATGTTAAGGTGTTACGCCCCGAGTTTTCTCGGGGCGTTTTGCGGCTTTGACTAAGGCACGGCGAGGGAACGGCCGAAAAGTTGTTTAAAATAATAACGTTTTCTGAACAATGTGCCCTTTTAGCCGCCCCTATTAGGGGCGGGGGACCGCTTGCGGTGGAGGGGTTTAATAAGGCTGAACCCCTCAGTCAACTGCGTTGACAGCTCCCCTAACAGGGGAGCCTTATATTGAGGCGAGGTTGGTATCTGAAACCTCGGATTGCCTGGCTTTCCGCGAGTTATCTGCACCATATTATAGAACTTTTTATAATGTGGTGTGCAGAGTGTCGCTTCGCTCGCACGCGAGATCCTTCGACTGCGGGCTACGCCCTCCGCTCAGGATGACAGGAGGTGCTTATGCTCTCCTCAGGATGACAGAAGTGCCTTCCCCTTGAGGGGAAGGGGGACCGCTTGCGGTGAATGAGGTGTTTCTGATGATAATGTTGCTCCACCGCTTTAACAAGGTCGGATTATTTCCACCTCATCCGTCGGCTTTGCCGACACCATCTACTGTGTATGCTTCGCTACCCTCAAGGGTATGGCAAGGGACAGTCTTTCCGCCGCCAGCGACCCTGTCATTCCGAGCGTTAGCCGAGGAATCTCCTTTTGACTTTACTCAGTTTTGAGGGCGCCAGAGCTTTTTTATGCGGCGGGCGTCCATTAAAATACATACCGAAAATCCGTTTTCGGAGCGGGTTATGTCTAAATGAGCCCGCCCTTCAAGCTCAAAATACTGTTCGGCCACCCTGCTTATATCCCGCGACAAAAGCTCGCGTTCGGCCTCGGTCATAATTTCTCTGTCGGCAAAAATCGATTTTTTATTTTTTGTCTTCATATCCGTTCCCTCATTTTCCGCTTAAAGTACCCCGAAAGCCCCGCGTAACCCGCCGCGGGGTCGTAAATTTTTTTGTTTTTGCCAATAAGCGACTGCGACGCGAGGCGAAAATATTTTTGCGACTGCTGGCGTATTATCCCGAGGGGAAGGGTGAGGTCTTCGGGTATAACGGCCAGCAGCGGAACACGCAATGATTCGGCTATATCCTGCGGCGAAATTATCTTTCCTTCCAGCAAAAGCCCGCCGTTTACCTTGTTTACTATAACACCCGAAATTTTAATTCCCCTGTCCTTCAAAACGCAGATTTTCGCATCGGCCGCCTTTACGCTCAAAAGGTACGGCTCGGTCACTATCGCCGCCGCGCGGCAGACTTTGCTGGCGTAATTGTCGCATATTATGTAGTCAAATAAATTTTCCACCTCTTTTACGGCGTTTTCGGCGGCTTGCTCCGTCGCGCCGCCTATTGTAGGCATTACGTACAAATTTTTGTGTTTAGGGTGCTGAAGCGCCGCCTGTTTTGCCCTGCACAGCCCGTTCTGCGCGTCCGTCACCGTAAAAACCTGCAAATTTCCGCATCCGCACACCGTAAGGCCCGCCCCGCAGATGTTGTCTCCGTCTAAAATAAGCGTCCTTTCGC
>JAJPXK010000197.1 GCA_021205485.1 Clostridia bacterium
AGGTTAAGTTTCATAAACTATCTCTATTAAAATACTTTATATGGATAGCGGCAACGGGCAAGCCGTTATTTGACGTGGACTGCCGCCAAAGTTTTCGTTGCCGTTACCCGTAAAATATATAACGCTCGCTTGGGAGGTATTTTATGACGGATATTTAAGTCCTTCGGCTTGCCTTGTACGACACGGAGCGTATATATGCCGTACCACACATTCCCTTTTGTCAAAAACTACTTAATAGTTGCCCATTTGAGTATTTTGTTTTTATTCACTTCTCTATGGTTGCCCTCAAAAAGAATGTCAAGTCCTTGTTTTACAGATGCACCTGTGCAAAGAGAAGATATATCCTGAAAGGTATGACCTTTCCAGCCGCCGTTTGTGATAAAGGGATAAATCGTTTTACCCGTTAAATCCGTCTGCGACAGAAAAGTCCTTACAGCAGGTGCGACCGTGTACCACCAGACGGGTGTGCCTAAAATTATTGTATCGTACTCCGATAAATCTACGCCTAAAGGTTTTATCGGTGGCATAAACCCGTCGTTTACTTCTCTTTCGCCTTGCTCAACGATATCGTTATAAGTCCCGCTGTAAGGTGTAATGGTTTGGATTTCTGCAATATCATAACCCGTATTTCCCTGTATAAGTCTGGCTACGCTTTTTGTGTTGCCGCCGTAAGAATAAAATATAATTATTGTATTCATATCTTTATTTAGTCCGCGGGCACAAATTTACCCAAATTTTTCTCCTGCTCCTCAAGCGTCATAGTAAAGAAGCGTTTGCCGCGGTCAAGTGCTTTAATCTGCGCCATTTCCTCTTTTGTCAGTTCAAAGTCGAAAATATTTATATTATCCGCAAGGTGTTTTAAATTCAGCGATTTGGGGAACACGATATTGCCTTCCTGTATATGCCAGCGCAAAATTATCTGCACGTTGGTTTTGCCGTACTTTACGGCAAGTTTTGTAAACAGCGGCTCGTTTATAAGAGTTTTATCACCGTGTCCTATCGGATACCAGCTTTCTATTTTAGTTCCGTAGGGAGCAAGTCTCTCTTTTAAACTGTCTTGCTGGTAATAAGGGTGGCACTCAACCTGTAATACAGAGGGCTTAATTGTTGCCGCCGCAAGCAATTCTTCTAATCTTTCGGATTCAAAATTGCTTATACCTATACTTTTAACCTTGCCCGCGGCAACGGCTTTTTCCATATCTTTCCAAGCACCTATGTAATCGCCGAATTGCTGGTGCAGTAAAAGCAAATCTATATAACTTGTGTCAAGCCTTTTCAGCATTTTATCTATTGCGGCCGAAGTTTTACCTTCGCCGTATTCGCTGGGCCACAGCTTACTGGTTATCCATATCGCCGAACGTGGTATATTGCTGTTTTTTATAGCTTTCCCGACGCCGCGTTCGTTTTGGTATGCATGCGCCGTGTCTATATGGCGATAACCAAGATAAATAGCGTCAAGGCAGTTTTGCTCGGTTAAAGCGTCGCCGCGCACCATATACACGCCCAACCCGAATTGCGGTATTTTGTTTCCGTCGTTTAAAGTGATATAAGTTTGTTTCATAAAAAACCTCCATGATATTTTATTTTTATCTATAGTACACGGTTAAGCCAGTCAATACACAGATTCACCCATCTGTCCGCATCAGGATGAGGGGAGTCTGTTAAAGTATAGCCTGGCGCATTATAACCTACTGACATTCCGTGATAGCCGTCTTTAAACATATGCAGTTCGTATTTAACGCCGTTTTCTTTTAACGCGTTTGCCAGCATAATCTGATTTTCTTTAGGGACATATTTATCATACGCGGGCTGCCATATAAACATAGGCGGCGTGGTTTTGTCTACATAGTTAAGCCAGTCTAATTCAGGTGTTAAGTCAGTTACAATTTTACCCCAACTGCCGGGACGTTCAATGTTTGGATTTTTTACAATAGTTTCTGATGTATTGCAAGCCCCGTATGCAATAACTGCGG
This sequence comes from Clostridia bacterium, assembly GCA_021205485.1. GTDB lineage: Bacteria > Bacillota > Clostridia > Christensenellales > Borkfalkiaceae > Coproplasma. The sequence goes on from JAJPXK010000197.1 coordinate 1,974, forward strand.
CATCGGGACGAATCTCTTTAGCATCAGCAGCCCCTATGCGTTCAGATAATCCCGTTATGTTCCATTGTGTTGCAGACATTCCCGCTACGCTTGCTCCCGCAGAAAACCCCATAACAACAATTTTATCGGGATTGACACGCCATTCTATAGAGTGCTTTCTTATTTGTAAAATTGCCCAGGAAATATCATCCAGCGGTGCGGGATATTCTGAATATTTACCGACTGAATAATTTAAAACAAAAGTCTGAAAGCCGCATCTATAAAAAGTCATCGCGGTTGGCTCTTTATCCGTATCTGATAAATGGGTAAAAGCACCTCCTGGTAACGATATAATTGCGGGGAGTAATTCAGCTGAACCTTCATTAACGTAAACTTCCATATTAACACGACCGTCTTGCGTGCGGTTTATTATTTTTTTCATAAAATGCCCCTTAAATTGGTTATGTAAAAATTATACCTTAAGACTACTTGAAACGGAAGTACAAATATGTTATTATAGTGTAAAGTTTAAACTTAATGCGGAGGAGCATATGTATAATCATCAGTTAGATGCTTTTATCAAAGTTGCGGATATGGGTAGTTTCGGAAAGGCGGCAGAGCAAATGTATATTTCCACGCCTGCGCTTATACAACAGATTAATTTACTTGAAAGTACCTGTGGATTTCGTCTGTTTGAACGCTCAAACCGCGGAGTTAAACTGACTGCCGCTGGCTATTCTTTATATGATGATGCTAAAACGCTTATACGATTTTCGGAAGACGCCTTGGATAAGGCAAAACGTCTTGCTGACAGGGCGGAGTTTACCGTGCGTATTGGCACTACACTGCTTTATAAATGTCGTATGTTACCCGACATATGGAATAAGGTCAATAATATTTATCCGGACCTGAAAATAGAAATAGTGCCATTAAGCGAAAGGGTATCAAGAGAGAATTTAACTAAAACGCTTGGTTTTAAATATGATTTTTTAGAAGGAGTTTTCGCCTCTATATCACAGAAGCCGTTTGTAAATTTCTTTCAACTGAAAGAAACTCCGCTATGCTGCGCCGTTTCAAAAAACCATAGGTTTGCGAAATATAAAAGTTTATCTTTACCGGATTTAAACAGCGAAGTGCTGTTGATGCCTATACAAGGTGTTTCGTCTGAACTTGATACTTTCAGAAAAAAAATAAAGGAAATGTACCCTGCTGCTAAAATAATTGATTCGCCTTATTACGGCGTAGATACATTTATGCTCTGTGAGATGAATGATTATATTCTTATAACACAGGAAGTTTATTCTGATATTCACCCGAATTTGGTTACAATTCCTCTTGAAGATATATCTTATAAATTGCCTTATGGGCTGATATTTTCACTTAATCCTACAC
>JAJPXK010000071.1 GCA_021205485.1 Clostridia bacterium
GATTAGCACGAATTTAAAAATTTTTTTGAAAATTTTAAGAGAAAATTTCACAAAACTATTGATATTTTTTAGCTTTTAATGTACAATGTTTGCAAGATAAGTATTGTCTGGAAGGTAACTAATATGAAAATCTCATATGTACGAATCAGATTAGTCAGCAAGGAGGACAATAAATTAAGAGCTGTTGCTTCGATTACGATTGATGATTGCTTCGCGGTACACGACATAAAAATTATCGAAGGCAATGACGGCGTTTTTATTGCCATGCCGAGCAGAAAAACAAATGACGGCGAATATAAGGATATTGCACATCCACTTAACACTGAAACGCGCGACATGATAAAACAGGCAGTCCTTAAGGCTTACTACGACGAACTCAACAGATGAGCTTTCTTTGGTTTTTTGCAAATTACTAGTTGATTTGTAGGAAAGAAAAATGCGACCCTATAGGGGCCGCATTTTTCGTTATATAAAAATTTTAGTCCTTTTTATTGAGATTCTTTAAAAGCTGAGCAAATTTAGGCACGTCCTTTTCGGCGGGACGTTCTATGCCCTGCTGGTCGGCGTTTCCGCCATTATACTGCGAAGGCTGAGCGTACTGAGGCTGTTGCTGAGCCGTCTGAGGGTATACAGGATTCTGCTGGCCGTTATACTGCGTCTGCTGATAGGGCTGAGACGCGTTCACCTGCTGGCCGTAGGGATTCTGAACTGCCTGCTGAGGCTGGCCGTAAACGGCGTTCGCCGTCTGCTGAGGCTGCTGCTGGTACAAAGGGTTGGTATTTTGCTGTGTATAAGGGTTCTGCTGCCTTACAGGCTGAGCTGCGTTATACTGCTGAACGCCCGCCTGAGGCTGCTGCGCGTTATTCTGCCTTGCGGTCTGCTGCCCGTAAGGGGAACCTACGGCGAGTCCGCCCTGCGAAGTTGTCTGCTGGTAACCGCTTACGCCGTAACCTTTCGTCCCCGAGCTCTTGCCGGTAGTGTCGTAGCCTATAAACCCGGTGGCGATTACGGTAATTTCCACCTCGTCGCGGACGTTAGGATCTATCCTCGCGCCGAATATGATATTCGCCGAAGCGTCCACTACGCTGCGGACAAGGTCTGCGGCGTTGTTGATTTCGTCAAAAGTAAGGTCTTCGCCGCCGACGATATTCAAAATTACGCCGCGGGCTCCTTCTATCTTGGTTTCAAGCAGAGGGCAGTTGAGGGCGAGCCTTACCGCCTCTATTATCCTGTTTTCGCCCTTGGCGACGCCTACGCCGAGGTGAGCTATACCCGTATCTTTGAGTATGGTTTTAACGTCGGCGAAGTCGAGGTTTATAAGGGCGGGATTGATAATAAGTTCGGCGATGCCCTTTATGCCCTGCTTTAACACCTCGTCGGCGACGCGGAACGCGTCTTTGACGGGCGTATTCTTAGGAACAACCGTACGTATTTTATCGTTAGGTATGATAATTAAAGTATCGACGTATTTTTTAAGGTTTTCAAGGCCCTTTATGGTATTTTCTAACCTTACTTTGCCTTCAAATGCGAAGGGTTCGGTTACAACGCCGACGGTAAGTATTTTGAGATCGCGGGCGATTTTAGCGATTACGGGAGCCGCGCCTGTGCCGGTGCCGCCGCCCATGCCCGCAGTTATAAACAGAAGGTCGGTGTCTTTTATGGCGTTGGTAAGTTCTTCCTTGCTTTCTTCGGCAGCCGCCCTGCCTACTTCGGGTTCGGCGCCGGCGCCAAGACCTTTGGTGAGCCCTACGCCTATCTGTATTTTATTTTTGCAGGGCGAAAGAGCGAGAATCTGTACGTCGGTATTTACAACATAATATTCCGCGCAGTTTATCTCTGCCTCTATCATTCTGTTTACGGCGTTATTGCCCGCGCCGCCTACGCCTATTACTTTGATTCTGGCGTGGCCGACAAGTTTATTTTCCTCTGCAGGGGCCTGCGGACGTTCCTGCGCGGGCTGCTGCGGCGTATAGTAGTTATTGTTCAGATCATCGAACATACACTCAACCTCCGATGTGTACAAATTGTATTTTTAGTTTGAATAGTTTATTTGAATAGAGTGCCGAAAAGCGTAGATTTTTCCTTATCCTGCAGGGCGTTTTCGATAAGACTGAAAAGCGAACTGAACTGCGGTTTGTCGTAATAAGGTATATTCGGCGCCGCGATGTTCAGCGAACGGACCAGCCTGTTCCCTATATGATCGGTTGCCCCCCTTATAGTTCCTACGCATTCCCCCGTAATATATAAGGGCTTTCCGTCAAGATTCTTTTCAGTAAAATTGGCGTAGCATTCGTCTATCGCCGAACACAAAAGGTCTAGACCTTCGGTAACTTTCTGCTTTAAAACGTTTGCGTCGAATTTATAAAGCTTGCCTTCGTGATAAAGCTCCACTACGGTTACGGCCCCTTCCTTTGTGTTCAGGTTTACCTTGTCCAAAAGCAAAGTCGCGACTTCGTAAGGGACATCCAGAGCTTCCGTAAGATAGAAGGCTATGTGCCCCGCACCTAAAGAGAATGATTCGCAGAACGCTATGCCGTTGCCGCAAACCACGCTGAAAGAGGACGAAATATATCCAAAATCAAATAAAACGGCGTATTCATCCCTCCTTTCGGGAGCGATAAGGTACATCGCTTCGGAATGGACGGCGGGAACAAAGTTTATCTTTGTGACGGAGGCAAACGGATGAAAAGCGTTGGTGACGCAATCGATAAAGGCCTGCTTGCACCTGTAGTAACACATCCTTCCCCTTAAGCTGTCGGTAAGCATGCCTATAGGATTTATAACCTTACGCTTGTCCGACAGGACGAAAAATAATTTTCCGCCCGCTATGGTACGCCATATTTTGTCGTTTTTAGGGAACGAAGCGTCTTCAAGAGCTTTTACGTCCGAACGGGTGACCTTCCTCATAGACGAGAAAGAAATAACGTTGTCGGTGTTTATAACATCCGAAAATTCCCCGGGAACGGAAACGTAAAAAGTTTTAATCTTTTCATTTACGGCAGAGATTGTGCTTTGCACCACGCTCTGCACCGCGACTTCGAAACTGCGTATATCCAAAAGCTGCCCTTCGGCAAACCCTTCGTACGTATGCGTAAATTTACTTTTGATTATAAACGTGTTGTTGACGCCGCGTTCTGCCACCACCGCAGTAATCTCTGACGAACGTATGTCTACAACGGCAACGCTCTTGTTAAGCATAAATCTATCCTTTTTCAGGCGCAGGCGGAAAGATTTTCCCGACGCTGCGACTCTGTGTTTCACTATTATATAGTCTATTATATAATAGTGCAAAAGAAAATTCAACGAATTAACTCAAAAAAAAATGGCACAAAAG
>JAJPXK010000217.1 GCA_021205485.1 Clostridia bacterium
ATATCATATATTTGGAAATATCTTCACACACATATTTAAAGCGCTGGTTTATATCAATATTACTATAACGCAACACTGTATTTCCTTGTTTTTTTAGATACTGATCTCGTTTTTCGTCTTTTTCCCTCGCATCATCTTCGTAATGTTGCGAACCATCAATCTCTATTATAATTTTGTATTTGTCACAGTAAAAATCCACAATATATTCGCCAATTACTTTTTGCCTATAAAAAGTAACAGACAAAAGCTTCAAATACTCATACCAAAGTTTACGCTCCTCTTTTGTCATATTCTTTCGCAAAGTCTGAGAATTTCTTGTCAACTTGTTCATGATTTTTACCTTATTAAAGGCTTCCCTCGGGGGAAGCTGTCAACCGCAAGGTTGACTGATGAGGGTTACCCCCTACACTGTATACAACATTATAAATATTCTATAATATGACACAAATGAGGCAGATTGTATAAGAAATTTGCCCTCATCCGTCTGCTTACGCAGACACCTTCCCCCCGGGGAAGGCTTATTTCTGTAAATTACGCCGACACCTTTTACTGCGCATGCTGCCTCAAGGGGAAGGCAAGGAAGGCGACCGCCCTCTGTCATTCTGAGCGGAACGCAGTGAAGCCGAAGAATCTCATTCCGACCGCATATAGCCCTTCTCCTCGAGGGAAAAACTTTATTTCAGATTTTATCAAATATTACACGGCCGCCGGAGGGGATTTTGTATACCTTGCCGCGGAGTTCGCACCAGACGTCTGAATGAGAGGGGTTGTACACGCTTTCGCCGTCGTAAGAGAACACAAGGCTTTCGTAACACTTTACGTAGTCGTAAATTTCGCCGTTTGTCGCGTACCATATCTCTTTTCTGCCGCTTACCCGCTTAGCGAGATTTTCTATTATGTACCAGTTGTCCTGTTCGTCAAACTCAAACGAGTGGCCCCATACGTAAAACAGCTTAGGCTCCCTCATCTTCTTCTCTTCGAAGGGATTTTCGTTTAAAAATCTGTCGCAGAGCCCGTCGAGGCACTTTTCGGTGTGGTGGCACGTAGGGTTGAGCTTAAGCCAGTTTTCCGGTATATCAAAACTGTGAGTAGATTCGGTAGTTCTGGCATATGTGACGCCTAATTCGCCGAGGACGTCTATAATCTGCTCGTTGAAATCGCCGTAGGCGTACGCCATGCCGTTTACAATCCTTTGATACTTCTTTTCCATATAGGCGCGGTTGTCGGCGACCTCTTTTACGGCCATATGCAGGGGGACCTTGGTCATAAAAATGTGCCTCGCCCCGTGCAGAGCCACTTCCTGGCCGCTGTTTGCGAAAGTCTGATACGTTTCTTCCTCGCTCATGCGGCCGTGCCATTCGCCTACGATGTCAAAAAGTTCGCTGTTTAAGTTGAATGTGCCCTTAAGGCCGTACTCGTTGAACAGGGCGACAAGCCTCTTGTCCGCCTTCACGCCGTCGTCGTAACTGAAAGTTACCGCCTTTTCCCTCCCTTCAGGGAAACGCATATAGCGTTCTTTGTACATCTGGATAAACATAATTAACCTCGTTCACGCAAATCTTTTTATTTATTATTTTATTGTCGGCATAGCAAATACGCCTTATCGTAACAAATACGCCGCTCCTTGGGCTTCCCTAGGGGGAAAGGCAAGAAATAGTGCATAATAAGCCGCTTTTGCTTATGCAAAGAGTGATTTGTATGGCGGTATTTTTTACCTTGAATATTTCTTGCCCTTATTTTTATAGGGGGTGTAGACAAGTTTTTTGCCTTTTGAAGTAAACTGTTTTGTAACGCCCTTTACGCGGTCGCGGATATCTTCGGGAATAAGGCCCGAAGCCTTTTTCCACCTGCCCGTAAGCAGCCTTGACATAAACAGTATGGAACGCACGCACCAGTCGGCGCACATGGCGATCCAGTAGCCGTACACGCCTAAATGTATGCCTACAAGGTCGCAGGTAAGCAGCCAGCACAGCCCTACCCTTACAATCAACATAGAGCTTATGGCGCAGTACATAACATACTTTACGTCGGAAGTCGCCTTAAGCACCGCGGGGGAAGTGAACGACAAGGGGTATGTGACAAACTGGAACGAAAGACAGAAATACAGGCAGTACTGAGCCATTTGTTTGGATGTTTCGGAATATCCCGAGTAAAGCTGTAAAATCCAGTGGCTTGTACCCATTATCAGCCCTACGGCTATGGCGTTCGCCACAAAGCAGATGGCAAACATTTTCTTTATATAATACTTGGTCTGGTCTATGTCGCCCGTGCCTATGGCCTGCCCTACTACGGTAAGGCACGATGTATTTACGCCGCCCCCTACAACCGAGGCTATATTGTTCAGAGACTTGGCCATCGTGTTGGCGTTGGCGTGGTAGTTGACGCTGCCGCCTGACCAATCTTTATAATATTGTATATTGACGAACGAACTCGTCATAACTTTGCCTAACTGGAAAAGGCAGCTCTCTACGCCGCTCGGTATGGCGATGATAAGAATATGCTTGACCATCTTCCAGTCAAAGCGGAATTTTTCGAATATATTGATATGGACAAGAAAACGTTTTCTTGTTATAAGGAACATCACGTAAACCGAGGGAACTATCCTTGAAATCAACGTCGCGAGGGCGGCGCCTATAACTTCCATCTTCAGAACGTATATAAATATAGCGTTGAGAATTACGTTTACTACAAGGCTTAAGCCCGCCGAAGTCATAGTTACCATGCTCTTGCGCTGAGCCCTTAAAAGGGCGGCGCACACGTTGAACATTCCTATAAACGGGAAGGACGCCGCGGTGATATAAAAATACTGGCGCTGGTAACGGAACACCTCTTCGCCTACGTCTTTTTCCGAAAAGAACAGGTTGAGCAACTGTCTATTGAAAATAAGGCTCAAAATACATATCGCCATAGAGGCGATAAACACAATAACAACAACGTGCTTGGCGCTTTTATTGGCCTCGTCTACCTTTTTGGCGCCTAAATACTGGCTGGTTATAATTACGCCGCCCGTAGCGAACGCCGAAAAGAGCTGTATTATAAGGTTGTTGAAGTCGTCCACATTGCCGACGGCCTGGCCCGCGATTTCGCCTAACGCCTCTCCCGTAGAGCTTGTTATGCCCGAAACCATCATAGAGTCGACCATGCCGAGCGATGTAGAAAATATAGATTCTATGACAATAGGCAATATCAGCCATAAAAGTTGTTTGTTTGTGAATAGCGAATATTTCTTCTTTTGCTTTACCGTCTTAACCTGAGCTTGCTCCACTTAAATCCTCCGTCTCAACTCTGTAAAATCTATTTTGTTACATTATATAC
>JAJPXK010000215.1 GCA_021205485.1 Clostridia bacterium
TTATAATATCCATATTATTTTTGCTTACTCTTATAAATTATAACATAAAGCGACATTCAATGCAACATTTGTACAGCAAAAAAGGGACAAATTGCTTGCCCCTTCGCTTAACTTTTTAACTTCCTAAAAATTCTACGCCCTTTAACATAACGTCGTTAACCGTATCGTTTACAAGGCTGTAAAAAATTATCTTGCCCTGCCGCTCGCACTTTACAATGCCTAAGTTTTTCAGCAGCCTTAGCTGATGCGAAACAGTTGTCTGGTTGATGCCTAAAACACGCGACAGGTCGGTAACGCACATTTCGGATATGGCCAAGGCAGACAGCATTCTTACGCGGGTACAGTCGGCAAACACCGAGAAAAAGCACACAATGCTGTCTAAGACGTCGCCGTCGGGGACATACTCAATAATTAAATCTTTTGTGCGTTTATCCAATAACATCGTATCGTTGTACAATAAATCCTGCATAACTGCCTCCTGGACATAATTATAACTTGTCGTATGCAAATATGTCAATGCATTTATCCGGCGTATTCAGTCATATATTGTATAACTTTGTCACTTTACTTCAACTCCCGTTACGGTAAAGCCCGTATCGGTTACAGCTTTGCGTATTTCCTCTTCAGAAATCGGCTCGCGGCTGCGGATTACCGCCATATTCTTTTTGAATTTTACGTCGCAATTCACAACGCCTTTTACTAAAGACAGAGCGTTTTCTGCCCGTTTGGCGCATTTTTCGCAGCACATGCCCTCTATGGTAACAATAGTTTTCATAGCCTTATTTGCTCTCTACAGATTTTACCGTGTAACCTGCGTCGGTAACGGCTTTAGTAATTTCTTCCGCAGAAACGGGCTGGCTGCTCTTAACTACGGCAATCTTTTTCTTGAGTTTTACCTCGCAGCCCTCAACGCCTTCTACGGCCGATATAGCGTTTTCCACACGCTTTGCGCAATGTTCGCAGCTCATACCTTCTACCGAAACAATAGTTTTCATACCTTCAATTACCTCTTCTTTATTTTTATTTCTTTTATTTTTAAATCTTAAAAGCCTCAACGCGTTGCAAACCACAAATAAAGAGCTTAAGCTCATACATGCGGCTGCGATCATCGGGCCGTAAGTTCCGAACGTAAAATTGCAGAACGAGAACACGCCCGCGGCGACGGGTATCATTATAATATTATAGAAAAACGCCCAGAAGAGATTTTCCTTGATATTTCTTACCGTCGCTTTGGATAGTTCAAACATATCGTCTAAGGTACGCAAATCCTCGCGGACGAGCACAACGTCGGCGGAGTCTATGGCTACGTCCGTTCCAGTGCCCATGGCGATGCCTACGTCTGCCTGTTTCAAGGCGGGGGAATCGTTAATCCCGTCGCCTACCATCGCGACAAAGCCGCCTACCTGCTGCAGATTGGTTACAGCTTTTAACTTATCTTCTGGCATAACTTCAGATACGAAGTCGTCTATGCCCGCCTGTTCGGCTATGGCCTGAGCGGTATTTTTTTCGTCGCCGGTAAGCATGGCTACGCGGATTTTTCTTTCTTTTAAAAGTTTTACAGCCTCTTTGCTGCCCTCTTTTAAGGTGTCGGCGACAGCGATAAGGGCTATAATTTTGCCTTCGCGGGAAAGATACATTACCGTTTTGCCCTGTTTTGAAAGGGTGTAAGCAGATTTTCTCGCTTCGGAATTTATGCTTCCTACAAGTTTTTCATTGCCTAAGGCGTAGGCCTTGCCGTTATATTCGGCTTTAGCCCCTTTGCCTACAATATATTCAAAATTTTGTACTTCGTACCCTTCCGCCGCGTAATCGGCGATGCACTTCGCAAGCGGGTGATTGGAATTTATCTCTATTCCGTAAGCTATTTTAAGCGCCTCGCTTTTATCTACGCCGAATGTAACTACGTCGGTAACGCGGGGCTTGCCCTCGGTTAAAGTGGCTGTTTTATCCAGAAGCACGGCGTTGACGTCGCATACCTTTTGCAGACTTTCGGCGTCTTTATATAAAATGCCGAGCGACGCCCCCTTGCCTGTGGCCGTCATAATAGCGACAGGCGTCGCGAGCCCTAACGCGCACGGGCAGGAAACAACAAGCACGCTTATCGCGTAAGTTACGCAGTGCGAAGCGACAAAGCCTCCGTCTATCAATATCCACACAAGGAAGGTAATTACGGCTATAGCCGAAACAACGGGCACAAAAATTCCCGCTACCTTGTCGGCAAATTTTTGTATAGGAGCTTTTGACGCCCCTGCCTCCTTTACCATTTTTACAATCTTCGATAATGTGGTGTCTTCGCCTACCTTTTCCGCCTTTACCTTTATAACGCCGCTTTTATTGAGCGCCGCGCTGGTTACCATATCGCCGACAGAAACTTCAACGGGAAGACTTTCGCCCGTTATCGCAGATTTATCTACAAAAGAGCTGCCTTCGGTAATAATACCGTCGGCGGGGATATATTCCCCCTGTTTTACTACAAGAATATCCCCCTCTTTTACCTCTTTTAACGAAACCGTTTTCTGAACGCCGTCAACTTCTATAGTTACGTTGTCGGGGGCGAGGCGTAAAAGCTTTTCAACTTCTTCGCCAGTCTTACGCTTGGACTTTTCTTCAAGCCACTTGCCTATATCCACAAGGGCTAAAATCATTGAAGCCGATTCAAAATAAAGCGACATATGAAGTTCTACATAACTGTCGTTGCCGCCATATACGCCTATAAACACAAGCACGGTAATTACAAGCGAATACAGGTAAGAGACGCCCGAACCTAAGGCCACCAGAGTATCCATATTCGGCACTTTGTGTATGGCCGCCATAAAGCCGTTTTTATAGTAGGCGAAGTTTATAGCTATAACAGCTGTAGAGAGTATAAGCTGATACAGGCAGTACCACTGAGCGTAACCTTGGTCGGGGTCGAGGAAAAATGGAAGCGGCACCCCGAACATATGACCCATGGAGACATACATAAGGGGTACGAGTATGCACACCGATACAATAAAACGAATAAAAAGCTTTTTATCGTGAGGCATCTTCTTTTCCTGAGGCTGTTCGCCATCGCGGTAGATGCCGTAGCCGAGCGAGCGTACCGCGTCAAATATCTGCTCTTCGGAAACTTTGCTTTCGTCAAAGTCAACTTTCATTGACTTAGACATAAGACTGACTTCCGCGAGAGCAACTCCCTCCATTTTGCTTACCGTACGTTCAATCCCGGAAGAACACGCAGAGCAGGTCATACCCGTAACTGAATAAGTTTTTACCATTATTATATTTATTCCTACAAATTTAGTATGATTTTATTA
>JAJPXK010000208.1 GCA_021205485.1 Clostridia bacterium
GAAGGTCTTTCAATTATGACCGACCGTGAAGTTGTGGAAAGAGCTTGTTCAGGTAAACACGGCGATACTTTCAGAAGGCTGTATAACGGCGAAGATTTACAACATAATCACAGTAATTCAGATATGGCGCTTATGAACAGGTTGGCGTACTACTGTAACGGCGATAAGGAACAGATGTTGCGTATATTTGCAACGAGTGGGCTATATCGTCCAGATAAATCGCCTGAATACTATGAGCATACAGCAATGAAAGCTGTCCGCGACAATACAGGCAGACTGGCATCACAATCTTTATCTGCAAGGAAGCCTGTAAATACTTCAAGTAACGGCAATGATGGTAAGGGTGGTAAGTAAAAAATAAAAGGAGGAAGACAGAAATAAACAACAAAAACATACGGGATACTCCCGTGCAGGTAGTACCTAAAGGGTACAGTTTGGATGACTATTTAGAACAGGACGACAGCGTAATGGAAGGAGATGAGCCGTTATATACGGACGAGGTGGAAGTTGTCTATGAGTGAAGATTATAAAGAGAGCGACATTTATAAAAAGTTGAGTGCTTCGGACAAAAAAACTATGGACATTATAATGTCTAATCTCGGTAACGGCTCAATGTGGAAGCAGGGTTGGAAGTCGTCAGGCGCACCTGAATCCATACGCGGCAAAAGTTATCGTGGAAGTAATAATCTGCTTTTAACGCTTGTTTCTATGGAATTGGGTTATTCGGATAACCGTTGGGTAACGTTTAATCAAATGAAAAAAGAGGGTTGGACTTTCAAGTTGGACGATGAAGGTAAGAGTATGGGCAGGGGTAAAGGAATTCCAATATCATTCTTTGAATTACGGGATAAGGAAACAAAACAGCCCTTTGACAGAAGCGTATTAGACGGTATGACGGCAGACGAAAAGGAAGATTATATGCACGATAACGTCTATCCCTTAAGAAAGACCTATATTGTTTTCAACGGCGACATTATAGACGGTATCCCTGAAAAGGAAGTAACCGAAACGGCTATAGACGAAACGGCAAGAAATGAAAGGGTGGAACGGCTGTTAGAGTATTGGAACGATAACGAAGCCAAAATATTATACGGCGGCAGTATGGCTTATTACAGCCCGTCCAAAGACGAGATACATTTACCGAAACGCAATGATTTCTACAATTACGGCGAATTTTACTCAACGGCGCTGCACGAACCCAGCCATTCAACGGGACACGAAAAGCGGCTTAACAGGGATTTGTCAGGGAAATTCGGTAGCGAAGATTACGCAACGGAAGAATTGAGAGCGGAGATAGCAAGTATGTTTCTTTGCCAGGAGTTCGGTGTTCCTATGGATGAAAGCCATATACAGAACAACAGTGCATATGTAAACAGTTGGTACGAAACTATAAAGGAAAATCCTACAGTGCTTTTCGCGGCAATATCAGATGCGGACAAGATGTCAAAGTACATAACGGCGAAAGAGAAAGCCATACAGCTTGAGGAAAGCAAGGAAGAACAACCTGTAGCGGAAGAAAAATCGGAAGAGTTCATCAGACCAAGCGAAATAGCGGCAATGTCATTACCGAAGTCGGCGGATATGACGGACAGGGGCGTGGAAAGTCTTATGAATATGGAAGACTGGGAACTTGTAGAAAAAGCAAAGGATTCGCCGAGCGGCGACAAGTTTATGCGGCTATTCAATGGCGGTACGCTTTTCAATGATGAAGAAAAAGACGAGCGGTCGCTTTTATCAAGAATACTTATGCTCGGCGCAGACGAAGAACAGGCAGCAAGGATATTCCGCGCGTCGGGGCAGTACAGGGACGAAAAGCCCAATGCCCATTATGCACAACTTATGAAACAGTCCGCAAAATTTGTTGCGGACATAAAAAAGAATGGGACTACGGCAAAGCCTAAAACAACGCCAAAGGCAAGGTCGGGTGCAAATGCAAAAACATAATGAAGCGTATATTTAAGGCTTTATTTGTAGTAATAACGCTGACGCTTGCAGTTATAAGCACGGTCTGCTTTTTAAGGATAACAGAATACAGAAAGATATTGAATGATGTGGAAAGTAGCCTTTTATACGAAGATAAAGGGGACAACAGTATAAGCGTACAACTAAAGAGCGGTGAAAACCTTACGCTTATATTCAATGATACCGCAGTGAAAGTTGTGGAATCATACAAGGTAAAAGATAAATCCGAAATGTACAGGGTAATCCGATTTATTCGCCGCTATGCGGCAGAACACGGAATTGAAATTACGAGAAAGAATACGGATTTATACGGGGAATGGAAATTACATAATCTTCTGTATTCAGTGAACTACAAACGGGAAAGCACGGCAGACGCAGACTTGGATTATATCAGGGACAAGCGTTGGTATGTAAACACTATGAGCAAATTGCTCGGATAAAAAATTAAAAACAAAAAGGGGAATTACAAAAATGAAAAAATATTTAAAATTCAGAGAGAGTTACGCTAACTACATAAAAGGAATGACGGATAAACAGGCAGGACAGTTTATCAAGGCAATAAGCGGCTACGCTTTTGAGGGCAAGACCTTTGAAAGTAAAGACGCCAAGGTTATGGCTGCGTATGTCTACGCAAAAACGCAGATAGATATTTCCAGGCAGAACAGCTATAACGGCAAAAAGGGATACCTTGTTATGTCGGAGAATAAAAAACACTACCGCAGTGAAAAGATGGACGATCTCGGCGCGCTTATAGGTGCGATAGCTATAACGGCGGCTACTAATGCGGATAGCGTAGATAGCAAAAAATCAAAATAACAAGGGGAGAATGATATGTTGGATGAAGAGTTAATTGATAGTTTAGTGGTCATAACGGAATGTCTTTCTAATTCTGAGTTGGGAAAACTTGCAAAGGCTTTAGCGGATTATGTGCAGTACGGTGATCTTGACTATTACGATATGGAGGACGCTATAATTCCAAGCTATTTACTTTTATGCTATATCTTTGACTTGAAAGAAAAAATGGTAAAAGAAAAATGCAAAGAAGGCGAGAAAAAGCAGTGAGCAGAATTATATGTGCAGATGCAGTGGAAGGGCTTAAAACCCTTCCATCTTCATTGGTAGATATGTGCGTAACCAGTCCCCCGTATTACGGACTTCGGGACTATGGAGTGGACGGACAGATAGGAGTAGAACAGTCTCCGCAGGAATACATAGACAGGCTTGTTAAAGTCTTTGCGGAAGTGTACAGGGTGCTAAAAGATGACGGTACTCTATGGGTAAATATTTCAGACAGCTACGCTGGTAGCGGCAAAGGTCCAATGAGTATTCAGGT
>JAJPXK010000031.1 GCA_021205485.1 Clostridia bacterium
TTATTTGACAGCGTAACGCGTATATGATAAAATAGGCAGTAATTAAAACCAAATCGGAGACAGCGCTATGGACGTTAACCTTATCTTAGGCGTAACGGACGGAATACAAAATTTTTTCGCCGAAGTTTTCGGCGGCAACGCTTGGATAGCTACAATTATTGTAAGCATGATCCCGCTTATAGAGCTTAAAGGCGGCATAGTTTTCGGCCAGAACGGCGATTTTTTTGCCGAACCTTTGACAAAGTGGCAGGCCTTCGCCTGCGGGATTATCGCGGGGGCGATAGTAGCTTTAATACTCACGTTTTTGTTAAAGCCAATCTTTTCGTGGCTGAAACGCACTAAAGTCTTTAAAAAATTTGTGATAAGGCTGGAAAAATCGTTCAGAAAGAAAGCCGACAAAATAGAGACCGACAAAGACGGGAAAGAAAAGAAATCGGGTTTAAAAAAGATGTTCGGCGTGTTTTTGTTTACCGCCGTACCCGTGCCCCTCACTGGCGTATGGACGGGCACGGCGATAGCCGTATTCCTCGATTTAAAATGGTGGCAATGCCTTATAAGCGCCATCGCGGGCGACATCGTTGCGGGGCTTATCATTACCCTTGTAAGCTGGATTTTCAGCGACTGGCTGAACATTGTATTTTATGTAATTTTAGGCATAGCCGCCATAGTTCTGATATCGATGATAATCAAAATGATTTCTGACGGCAGAAAGGAAAGGTCTTCGGCCGCAAAAAACGGGCAGGACATAGAACCCGACAACAGCAATACAGAAGAATAAATATAAAACCGATTGCCTGAGGCAATCGGTTTTGTTTTACTTGTCTTCGCAGGGGATAGCTTCAGTCAGAGCTTTTTCGCTCTTTTTCTGCATTCTGGCAGAGATTATAAAGAACACAAGCCCTATCGGGAACATAACCGAAAGCGCTCCTACCTCTATGTGCTGGTTGTCCGTCGCGATGGTAACTATCGCGGCTATGGCCGTGCCTAAAATGGATGCCCCTTTGCCTAATATATCGTACAGGCTGAAGTACTCGCCAGACTTTTCGGGAGGTATTATCTTTGTAAAGTAAGAACGCGACAGCGACTGTATGGTACCCTGGAACAGCCCTACGCACACGTCGAGTATCCAGAACTGCCACTGGTAATACATAAACGCCGCGAACACCGTAATGCCGAAGTTTGCGCATATGCACACTGCAATTATAATTACGGGGTTCACCTTATGCGTAAGCTTGCCGAATATGAGGGCCGCGGGGAACGCGACGATCTGCGTTACCAGAAGGGCAATTAACAGCCACATAGAGTCCAGCCCTAACGATTCGCCGTAACTTGTGGCGAGGTCTATTATCGTGTACACGCCGTCTATGTAGAAGAAAAATGCCAGCAGAAAGAACAGCACTTTCTTATCCTTGGAAATATCTTTAAACGTCTTGCCTAAATTTGTAAAGCAATCTTTTACGGGGCGGGCTCCGCGCGGAAGATAATACTTCTGCTCGTAATCCTTCCAGACAGGCGCAGACCAGCCTATCCACCACGCCGCGATAATAACGCAGCACATTATCATGCACGGGAATAAAGTTATAAGCTCAAAATAATGCAGCAGATATATGCCTATGGTAAGGATAAACGGGGCGCAACTGCCTATATAACCCCAGGCGTAACCGCGGGAAGAAACCTCGTCAGACCTGTCGGGAGTGGTTACGTCTATAAGCATAGAGTCGTAAATTACAAGGCTTAGCTGGTAGGCGACTTTAGCGAGTACGAAAACCACTATAAACCATATCCAGTGGACGCAAAAACCTAACACGGTACAACCGACGGCGCCTATCAGGACGGTTAAAGAAAAGAGTTTTTTCTTCATTCCCGAAAAGTCTGCCACAGCCCCCGCCATCAGCCCGAGAACGGCAGATATCACCGTCGCGGCCATAGAAATTATGGCCCACAGCGAGAAGTAACCCGACGACGACACATTGGCCTTTTCGGTGAGCGTACTGAAAAATATAGGCAGCAGCGTAGACACCAACAGTGTAAACGCAGAGTTGCCTACGTCGTACCAGATCCACTTCTTTTCCAGCGTTGTTGTTTTAAACTTCATACATATCCTCTTCTTCGGCGGCGAATACGGGAATATTCTTCCAGTTGTCGCCCGCGCCGAATGTAAAATTAAATCCTTCCAAAGAATTTTTGCCGTTTAAATAGCCGTAAAAATTATTCTGCAGCGCGACGCACTCGCCTATGGCTTTTAAAAACAGCTTATACAGCCGTTTGTCGCTGTCAAGGCAGGCGGGAATAGGCTCTTTGCTGAACATAGAGCCCTTCATTTTATCATACTTGCCGCTTATTTTAAGACAAAAATTTACAAGTCCCCTTTTATACGCCCTGTTGCCTATCAAAACCCCGTTGTAAAATTTTATGGATTTTAACGAACGTCTTACCTGCTTCGCCGTAACGTTTTCAAAAAAAGGCGCTATGACCCCGGCGTTCTCTTTTGACGGTACGATATGCTTTGTAAGGTCGGTATGCTTCAGGTCGCCGCCGTTCAGATTTATTAAAAAACGGTCAAACTCGTTCTCTATCTCGGCGTGAGCCAGCCCCGAAACCTCTATCTTCTTTTCTATATACCCGTGGCAGGCCTTATCCAAAGCGTAGTGGCACACAAAACCCGCAAGATAGGCTACAGAGGCGTTTTTATCAGCCGTTGATTCAAGCATATCCGCCGCCCTTTTGAAAAATTCCGACGCGGGACGCTCGTGCATTTCATACCCTGACGAATTGACGGGATTTTTGCCGAGGGGCTTAAAATAAAACAGAATGTCGGGCCCGTGCAGGCCGATATAGTAAAGCTGTTTGTGATTTTCGACAGTGTTTTTAAGCTCGGGCGAAAGATTTAAGGCGACCTTTTCGCCGAAACAATAATGAGCGTATGTAGAGGGCATAATTTTCTCCTCGGCAAGGACTTTGCCGCCTTACCTTTTAAATGATAACATATACTTGTAATAAAATTCAACTGTTGATGGTAAAAAAATTGTAATAACTGTTTTTTTGTTAATTTAAACATATACAGGGGTCTACGCGTAACGGTACCTTTTGCGGAATACGGCGAACATCACTGCAGATACGACAAAAGCGGAGCCTTCGGCGGCAAAAATCGCCAGCCATATGGCGTCCGCGCCTGACAGGTACGGCAGCAAAAAGACGAACAATATTCTGAATACCAGCGAACGCAAAACAGAAAGCACGGCAGATACAAGCCCGTTGTTCAAAGCAGTGAAAAAACCGCTTGAAAATATTGTAATTCCGGAAAATATAAAGGAAAACGAAAATATTCTGAAAGCTTTAACCGTTAAGCTGCAAAGGCCGTCGTCGTAACCGACAAACAGCCTGGCGAGCGGATACGCGAGCAGTTGCGCCGCGACGCACAGCAAAACACCCGATACGCTCAGAATAATCATACTCTTTTTAAACAGGCTTTTTTGTTCGCTGTAATTTTTCGCCCCGTAATTGTATGCGATTATAGAAGCGCTGCCTATGGAATAGCCTATCTCTATCGCAAAAAATACAAGCTCCACGTACATCAATACGCCGTAGGCAGAAACACCGTCTTCTCCGTAAAACTTCATAAGCTGCAGATTATAGATTATGCTGACTACAGAAGTCGCAACATTGGTCAGAAGTTCGGACGAGCCGTTGACGCACGCCTTTAAAACAGGTTTTAACTCAATTTTCGTCTTTACAAACTTAAGAAGGCTGCCGTTGTTTTTGGCAAAGTAGACGAGGGTATAATTCCGCCTAAAACCTGCCCTGCGCCCGTGGCGAGCGCGGCGCCTAATACGCCGCCATTTAAAACGGCGATAAACAGGGCGTCTAACGTGGCGTTGCTGCAACCAGCTATAAGAGTTACAACAAGCCCGAGTTTAGGCTTGCCCGCCGCAGCGAGAAAGCTCTGGAAAATACACTGCAGCATAAAAAACACGGTAAATGCGATAAGCGCGCGGCCGTACAGTACGCAGTACTCAATCATATCGTCGGTCGCCCCGAACAAAACAGCCACGGGACGTATGGTTAAAACGCCGACTATGGTTAAAACAACGCCTAAAAGCGAGGCGAAAATTATAAGCATCGTAAAGTAACGCTTCGCCCTTTCGGGGTCGTTTTCGCCCTCGGCCTTAGAAACAATGGCCACCCCTCCCGCGCCTATCATAAAGCCCGCGCCGCCTAAAATCATAGAATAGGGAATAACAAGATTTATGGCCGCGAAAGCTGTTTTTCCTACAAAGTTAGAGATAAAGTACCCGTCTATCACGCCGTAGACAGACGTAACTACCATCATAAGCATAGACGGCAACGTAAAGCGAAATAATTTTTTATAATTAAAATGGTCTGATATCTGTATCTGCATAATATTAAAAAGCCGATTATCCTTGCGAATAACCGGGCTCACCCGACATCTTTTCAACCTCGGCCGCTGCGGCGGCCAGTTCTCCGATGACGTATATTCTGTTTTACGTTGACTATTATAATATATAAGAAAAGCTTTGTCAACCAAACAAAGCTTTTTACCTGCAAATCACACAATCTGCGTACGGCGGTCTTAAAAATTTAATTGACGCGGGAATATGCCTTAACTATTCGCCTTTTAACGACTTTGTTAAAAGATCGCAGCACTTTAATAAAAGCTCGAGGCATTCGTTTAAAAGCACGCTGTCTTCCTGGCTGAGTTTTTTTGTTTTGACGGCGTTGTTGCAAATCACCGCGGCGTAGTTGAACGTGGTGTACAAACTCTTTAAATTTTCTTCCTGCGCAGAAAAAGAATTTTCCGCCGTGATGTGAAAATTATATATATCCTGCAGTTTAGGCGAAGCCCCTAAAAGCAGCGACAGCTTTTTGGTTTCGTAAGTTTCTGCTATTATCGCGCGGAATTTAGAGATTAAATCGGCCATCCGCAAATCCTGAAAATTAGGCATATAAAAACCTTTATTTTACCGAAGGACGGCTTAAAGCCGTCCTTCGGGTAAATGTTATTCTTTTATTTCTTCTGCCGCAGGGGCGACTACCGAGTTGTACCCGGGGTTGATTACAGGCGACATATTCTTGTATTCCTTAACGCCCGTGCCTGCGGGGATAAGTTTGCCTATAATTACGTTCTCTTTAAGGCCCATAAGAGGGTCTACCTTGTTCTTTATGGCCGCGTCGGTAAGAACCCTCGCAGTCTCCTGGAAGGACGCCGCCGACAGGAAGGAATCTGTAGAAAGGGCGGCCTTGGTTATACCAAGAAGAACACGCTTCTGAAGGGCGGGCGTGCCGCCGTTTTCTATGGCCTTCTGGTTTGCCTCTTCCACCGCGAACATATCCACCGTCTCGCCGGGGAGAAGGTCGGTGGAACCGGCGCTCTCTATGCGGACCTTGCGGAGCATCTGGCGGACGATGATTTCTACGTGCTTGTCGTTGATGTCAACGCCCTGAGAACGGTAAACCGACTGAACCTGCTCAAGGATATAGTCCTGAACGCCCTTTACGCCCGATATTCTCAATATATCCTGAGGGTAAACGGAACCTGCGTTGAGCTGCGTGCCGGGTTCAACCTTGTCGCCTTCCTTAACTTTAAGCTCGGCGTTGAAGGGTAAAACGTACTCTTTCTTCTGCTCGTTTGTAACGCTGTCGCGTATTATGATGTGCTTTAAGTTGTCGCTGTCGTCTATATGAGCCACGCCCGAAACTTCGCACAGCGTAGAACAACCCTTAGGCTTGCGGGCCTCGAAAAGTTCCTCTACGCGGGGAAGACCTTGCGTAATGTCGCCCGTGGCCGCGATGCCGCCCGTGTGGAAGGTACGCATGGTAAGCTGCGTGCCGGGCTCGCCTATGGACTGAGCCGCGATGACGCCTACAGCCTCACCGACCTGTACGGGGGTGTTTGTTGCCATATTCTTGCCGTAGCACTTTGCGCACACGCCGTAGCGGGAGTTGCAACTGAATATAGAACGTATGGAAACCTGCTGCACATGGTGTTTGTTTACTATGTCTTCGGCGATTTCGTCGGTTACAAATTCGTTCTGGCGGTAGAGTATTTCGCCAGTTTCGGGGTCAGCTACGTCCTCGGCGAGGAAACGTCCCTGCACGCGGTCGTAAAGACCTTCGATAATTTCGCCGTTAGGCCCTATTATAGGCTTTACAATCATGCCGCGGGGCTTTTTGCTGCCCGCCATACAGTCGTCTTCGCGTACGATAACGTCCTGAGAGACGTCTACAAGGCGGCGGGTCAGATAGCCCGAGTCGGCCGTCTTGAGCGCCGTATCGGCGAGGCCTTTACGGCCGCCGTGCGAAGAAATGAAGTATTCCAGAACGGAAAGGCCCTGCCTGAAGCAAGATTTAACGGGTACTTCTATCTTTTTGCCCTGAGGGTTAACCATAAGGCCTCGCATGCCCGAAAGCTGCTTCATCTGGTCGATAGAGCCGCGGGCGCCCGAGTTTGCCATCATCCATATAGGATTGAACTTGTCAAGCGATTTCTTTAACGCGTCGGTAACTTCGTCGGTAGCCGTATCCCATGCGTTGATTACCGCGTTGTAGCGTTCTTCTTCGCGGAGAAGGCCCCTCTGGTACTTGCGTTCTATCTGGTAAACCTTCTGCTCGGTTTCCTCTATTATCTTCTGCTTTTCGGCGGGAATATGCATATCGAAAACCGAAGTCGTGATAGCGCCTACCGTAGAATATTTATAGCCTAACGTCTTTATTTTGTCGAGGATATCCGCCGCTCTCGGGGCGCCGCCCGTCTTGAAGCATCTTTCAACGATTTTGCCGAGCTGCTTTTTGCCTACGGCGACGTTGCTGCCTAAAAATTCGTAGGATATCTCGTACTTTATATAGTCCTCTTTCTTCTCCCTCTTTACAAAGCCTAAGTCCTGAGGCATTTCGTTGTTGAAAATAATTCTGCCTACGGTGGTCTTTGTTCTGCCTGTTACGCTTTCGCCGCAGAAAGGAGAATTTTTATCGTCTATCACAACCGTTCTGCGGACGTAAATTTCATCCTGCATATGGATGAATTTGGTCTGGTACGCCATCAAAGCTTCGTCTTCAGAGATGTAGCTGCCGGGGATATACTCCTCAGCGCCTTCTTCTTCAGGCGAACATTCAACGTACCTGTCGCCGCTCCAGCGGTAATATTTGCCCTCTTCGCGCCTTATTATGGTAAGGTAGTAAGCGCCCATAACCATATCCTGCGAGGGCTGCATAACGGGCTTGCCGTCTGATAATTTAAGGATATTGTTGGACGAAAGCATCAGATACCTCGCTTCCGCCTGAGCCTCTATAGAGAGGGGAACGTGCACCGCCATCTGGTCGCCGTCGAAGTCGGCGTTGAACGCCGTACATACCAGGGGGTGAATCTTTATAGCCCTGCCCTCGATAAGAACGGGCTCAAAGGCCTGTATCGAAAGCCTGTGCAGCGTAGGCGCGCGGTTTAACAGCACGGGATGGTCTTTTATAACGTCTTCAAGAACGTCCCATACAAGGGGTTTGGCCTTTTCTACCGTACGCTTGGCGCTCTTTATGTTGTGGCACTGGCCGCTTTCTACCAGCTTTTTCATAACAAAGGGCTTGAAAAGCTCTATTGCCATCTCTTTAGGAAGGCCGCACTGGTAAAGCTTGAGGTCGGGGCCTACGACGATAACCGAACGGCCAGAATAGTCTACGCGTTTGCCTAAAAGGTTCTGGCGGAAACGTCCCTGCTTGCCGCGGAGCATGCCGGAGAGTGATTTAAGCTCCCTGTTGGAAGGGCCCGAGAGAGCCTTGCCGCGCCTGCCGTTGTCGATAAGGGCGTCCACCGCCTCCTGAAGCATACGCTTTTCGTTCTTGACTATCATATCGGGGGCGCCGAGTTCCATCATCCTCTTGAGCCTGTTGTTGCGGTTTATTACCCTGCGGTACAAATCGTTCAGGTCAGAGGAGGCGAACCTGCCGCCGTCGAGCTGCACCATAGGGCGGAGTTCGGGGGGAAGAACGGGAAGCACTGTAAGAATCATCCATTCGGGGCGGTTGCCGCTCTTGCGGAAAGATTCAAGAATCTCTATCCTTTTTACAGCCTTAACCCTCTTCTGGCCGGCCTGGTTGTTGTCTATTATCTTGCGGCATTCGGCGCACTCCTTTTCAAGGTCTACAGCCATCAGAAGTTCGCGGATGGCTTCGGCGCCCATGCCTACTTTTAAGCCTGTAACCGAGCTGTCGCCGTACTTGGCCTCGATTTCCATAAGCTCTTTGTCGTTTATTATCTGCTTGTATTCAAGCTCGGGCACTTTGCCGGGGTCTATTACCACGTAGGATGCAAAGTAAATAACCTGCTCCAACGCCTTAGGGCTCATATCAAGGACTAAACCTATCCTTGAAGGAACGCCCCTGAAGTACCATATGTGAGACACGGGGGCGGCGAGCTCTATGTGGCCCATGCGCTCGCGGCGGACCTTGGCGCGGGTAACTTCTACGCCGCACTTTTCGCATATAACGCCCTTGTAGCGTATGCGTTTATATTTGCCGCAGTGGCATTCCCAGTCCTTCATCGGGCCGAAAATCCTTTCGCAGAACAAGCCGTCGCGTTCGGGCTTCTGCGTGCGGTAGTTTATAGTTTCGGGTTTTGTCACTTCCCCTTTGGAAAGTTCCCTGATTTTTTCGGGTGACGCCACGCCGATTTTAATTGAAGAAAAATCGTTTAATTCAAACATAGTACGCCAGCATCCTCCTTAATTTTCCTCGTCGTCATCGTCGTCGCCGTCGAAGAGGGTAAATTTATCGGTAATTTCGTCGTCGAAGTCGTCGTCTTCGTCGTCGCCGCCGCCGAAAAGTTCTTTGCTCGCAAAGTCATCGCCGTCTTCGTCCGATTCGAAGATAGAGCCAAGCTCCAGTTCTTCCTCGTCGTCTTCGTCGCCCGATATGTCGTATTCTTCAACGGTCTGCTGCCTGTCGCGTTCTTCAGCTTCGCGGGCCGCCGCCGTAGGAATAGCCTCGTCGTCTTCGTCAAGCTCGTGGATGATGAGTTCCTCGCCGCTTTCGGTAAGCACTTTCACGTCGAGGGCCAGAGACTGCATCTCTTTACGAAGAACTTTAAACGCTTCGGGTATGCCCGGCTCGGATATGTTGTTGCCTTTTACTATAGATTCATAGGTCTTTACACGGCCTACTATATCGTCTGATTTAAC
Organism: Clostridia bacterium; assembly: GCA_021205485.1. GTDB lineage: Bacteria > Bacillota > Clostridia > Christensenellales > Borkfalkiaceae > Coproplasma. The sequence goes on from JAJPXK010000031.1 coordinate 9,186, forward strand.
AGTCAAAATTTCCTGCAGGACGTGAGCCGCGCCGTAAGCTTCCAGCGCCCACACTTCCATTTCGCCGAAACGCTGTCCGCCGAACTGCGCCTTGCCGCCTAAAGGCTGCTGCGTTACCAGGCTGTAAGGGCCTATCGAACGGGCGTGGATCTTGTCGTCTACAAGGTGAATAAGCTTGATCATATACTGAACGCCTACCGTTACCCTGTTTTCAAACGGTTCGCCCGTGCGGCCGTCGTAAACCTGAATCTTGCCGTCCACCTTGCCTTCGGGGTTCAGTATGCCGTTTTCCATAAAGAGCTGCTTGATATCCTGCTCGGTGGCGCCGTCGAATACGGGGGTGGCTATCTTCCAGCCGAGCATCTTGCAGACGTAACCTAAATGGACCTCCAATACCTGGCCGATGTTCATACGGGAAGGCACGCCGAGGGGGTTCAACACAATCTGCAGGGGGGTGCCGTCAGAAAGGAAGGGCATATCTGCCTGCGGCAGCACGCGGGAGATAACGCCCTTGTTGCCGTGGCGGCCCGCCATCTTGTCGCCTACCTGTATTTTACGCTTCTGCGCTATATAAACCCTTACGAGTTTGTTTACGCCGGGGGAAAGTTCGTCTTTGTTTTCGCGGGTGAATACCTTTACGTCGACAACAATGCCGCCTTCGCCGTGAGGAACCTTTAAGGATGTATCCCTTACCTCCCTCGCCTTTTCGCCGAATATGGCCCTTAACAGCCTCTCTTCGGGGGTGAGCTCGGTTTCGCCCTTAGGCGTAACCTTGCCGACGAGTATGTCGCCCGGCTGAACTTCGGCGCCGATGCGGACAATGCCGTCCGCGTCAAGGTCTTTCAAGGCGTCGTCGCTTACGTTAGGAATATCCCTTGTGATCTCCTCCTCGCCGAGCTTGGTATCCCTCGCCTCGGTTTCGTGTTCCTCTATATGGATAGAGGTGAACACGTCGTCCTGCACGAGTTTTTCAGAAACGAGAATGGCGTCTTCGTAGTTGTAGCCCTCCCATTCCATATAGCCGATGAGGATATTCTTGCCGAGGGCGAGCTCGCCGTTGTTTGTGGCGGGGCCGTCGGCTATAATCTCGCCCTTCTCAACGCGGTCGCCCGTATTTACTATAGGGCGCTGGTTGAGGCAGGTGTTCTGGTTGGAACGTTCAAACTTCTTTAATCTGTATTCGGTTTCAAATCCGCTGTCTTCCCTTATTTTGATAAGGTCAGAGCTAACGCCCGTAACCACGCCTGCGTTTTTTGCGTGTACAAGAACGCCGCTGTCGCGGGCGATGGCTCCTTCTATGCCGGTTGCGACTATGGCCGATTCAGTCTTCATAAGGGGAACGGCCTGGCGCTGCATGTTAGAGCCCATGAGGGCGCGGTTGGTATCGTCGTTTTCAAGGAAAGGTATTAGCGCGGTGGCTACCGAAACAAGCTGTTTAGGGCTTACGTCCATATAATCCATCTTTTCGGGAGCGAGCTGCGTAATCAGATCCTGATGGCGGCAGCCTACGCGCATATTTACAAAGTGGTTGTTTTCGTCCAGAGGCTCGTTGGCCTGAGCTACGGTGTATTTGTCCTCTTCGTCCGCGGTGAGGTAGTCAACGTGGTCGGTTACCGTAGGCACTCCGTTTTCGTCCTTTACAACCTTGCGGTAGGGGCTCATTATAAAGCCGTATTCGTTGACTTTGGCGAAGGTCGCGAGCGAGGAGATAAGGCCTATGTTCTGGCCTTCGGGCGTCTCTATAGGGCACATTCTGCCGTAATGCGAGTGGTGAACGTCTCGCACTTCAAACGTAGCCCTGTCGCGGTTTAAACCGCCGGGGCCTAACGCCGAAAGTTTACGCTTGTGCGTAAGCTCGGCCGCGGGGTTAGTCTGGTCCATGAACTGCGAGAGCTGCGAAGAACCGAAGAACTCCCTGATTACAGCCGATACGGGACGCACGTTTACAAGGCCCGAAGGGGTAACCTCCATGGCGTCCTGCGTGGCCATACGCTCTTTTATAAGTTTTTCAAGACGGGCGATGCCTATGCGGAGCTGGTTCTGCAGAAGTTCGCCTACAGAACGCACGCGGCGGTTGCCTAAGTGGTCTATGTTGTCGATAGTGCCGATGCCGTACTGCAAATCAAGGTTGGTGGATATTGCGGCCACGATATCGTCTACCGTTATATGTTTATGATTGAGTTTTTCAATGACGGGCTTTATAGCCTTCTTTTCTTCGTCGTCAAGCTCGGTCTTGTCCGATTCCAGAAGGGCGTTGAACACCTTGCAGGCCGCGACGAACTTTATTCTCGTCTCCCTGCGTTTTTCCCTGCTCTTCTTCTCTTCGGGCTTTTCGTCGTCCGATTCGGCAGTCTCCTGCGTGTAGTAAATGGCGTTTATCCTGTCCATATACTTCACGGCTACGTCCTCTACCGAAGCGCGCCTGCATTCCTCGGCGATCTCCTTCATAAAGCGGAAGTTAGGATAGTATACCGTAGGAAGCAGCCCGAACATCTTGGCGGGCTTGTCGGAAAGGGCCTTGAAGTCTACAACGCCGTTAGAGATAATCTTGTGCCTTATCTCGCCCTGCTCTTTGTCCGAAACGAGGACGAAAACGCTGCTTATGCCCGCGTTCTGTATTTCAAGAGCTTTTTCTTCAGAAATTATCTCGCCCGCCTTAGCCATAAGCTCGCCCGTTTCGGGGTTGAATATGTCGTCGGCTATTTTGCAGCCGGGGAGGCGGTACGCGAGGTTGAGCTTTTTATTGAACTTATACCTGCCTACCTTTACCACGTCGTACCTTCTCGGGTCAAAGAAAAGGTTGTTGAGGTGCTGGCGTACGGAATTTTCGTTAGGCGGTTCGCCGGGGCGGAGCCTTCTGTAAAGTTCCACAAGGCCGTCAGACTCTGACTTGGTGGTATCCTTGGCGATAGTGTTTTCTATCATCTTGTCGCCGGGGAAAAGATCGGTTAAAGCCCTGTCCGAGCCGAAGCCTAAGGCGCGCAAAAGCACGGTGGCGCAGATTTTACGTTTTCTGTCCACGTGTACCCATAAAACGCCCTGAGCGTCCTGCTCAAATTCCAGCCACGCGCCCCTGTTAGGGATTACAGTGGTGCCGAACATCTCTTTGCCGGTCTTGTCGCGGGAGCTGGCGTTGTAAACGCCGGGCGAACGGACAAGCTGAGAAACGATAACGCGCTCTGCGCCGTTGATGATGAAGGAACCGCTGTCGGTCATAAGGGGGAACTCGCCCATAAACACGGGCTGGTCTATAACCTCGTCCTTTACCTTGTTTACAAGGCGCACGGTTACGTGCAGGGGAAGGGCGTACGTCGCGTCGCGGTTCCTGCACTCCTTTTCGTCATACTTCGGCTTTTCGTCAAACCAGTGGTTCAAAAAATAAAGCTCGTAGTGGTCGGAATAGTCGGTAATCGGCGAAAAATCTTCAAACACTTCCGAAATTCCTTCGTTGATAAAATTCCAGTAGCTTGACTTCTGGATTTCTACAAGGTCGGGAATGTCGATAACTTCGTTGATTTTACCGAACTTTCTCCTTTCGGTTTTGCCATACTTCTGAATGGGTAAATTCATTGAAAAAACAATACTCCTTTTGGCATAAGCCTTTAATAATATTCATAACATGGCGATTATCCGTATATATCTTTTCACCGGAAAAAATCTTTTGATGTTGCCTATTGACAAATACGCGTTTATGCTGTAAAATTAAAATCCAGAAACTTCTGAAAAAAATTTTAAGCATTTGCCCCGCCCCGCTTTACATTTTCCCTTTAACGTTATATAATCATATACGTAAAGGGGCGTAATTTTACGTTGAAACATGTCGGTTTACCGCAGTTAAATTTCAACTTAAAAAAGCTCAACAGGGCATTATACGCATTTTAATACATTGTACTATTATAAATCAACGCGTCAACCCTGTCAAGCGATTTTTTACTCTTTTACAATTAATAATAAAAAAATTTTTAAAAGTTATGAGAATTGATAAATTTTTAAAGGTTTCAAGAATTTTAAAAAGGCGGGCCGTGGCGCAGGAAGCCTGCTCGGCGGGCAAAGTAGTTATAAACGGGCGGGAAGCCAAACCCTCCCGCGAGGTTAAAGAGGGCGACGTGGTAGAAATTTTATACGCCAGCGGAACGCTTAAATTTAAAGTTTTAGAGACAAAGGAATACGTAAAAAAAGACGACGCAAGCAAAATGTATGAGATAATTGAGTGAACTCATTATTTAAGGCTCCCCTATTAGCAAACACCGATTAATCCGGTAGCCATCTTTTCTTGGCTTCCCCCTGCGGGGGAAGCTGGCTGCGTTAGCAGACTGATGAGGGGATATTTTGGTCATTTTACCATATGTATTGTTAAAAACGAGGTAAATTTATCCCCTCATCCGACCCTACGGGCCACCTTCCCCCCATAAAAGGGGAAGGCAAGATTTTGTAAAGTTATTATTTTAAGAAATAAGCCGCTTTTTGCTATCGCAAAACAGCGATTTACAGGAGATTTGCATTGAACAAAGTATCAGCTATTATATGCGCGGCGGGAACGGGCGAAAGAGCGGGCTTCGGCAAAAACAAGCTTTTAACCACCCTCGCGGGCGCCCCCGCCATCTACCACACGCTTAAAAAATTTGATCTGAAAGAAATCGACGAAGTTATCGTCGCCGCGTCGAGCGTTGACTATAAAGAGATTAAGGCCATCTGCGCCCCCTTCGGCTATTCGGTTATAATAGGCGGCAAAACAAGGTTCGAAAGCGTTAAAAAGGCCCTTGAAAAGGTGACGGGCGACGTTGTTATTATCCACGACGGAGCGAGGCCTTACGTAACCGAAAAGATGATAAAGGACTGCATCGCGGGCGCCACGGCCTACGGCAGCGCGGTATGCGCCATACCCGCCACCGACACCACCGCCATTGTATATTACGGCGTCATCACCGACGTTCCTAAGCGAGAAAGCGTCTACTGCGTGCAGACGCCTCAGGGCTTTAACACCGAAGCCATCAAAAAGGCGTACGAGATCGCCGCGGGCGAGGGCAAGGCCTTTACCGACGACAGCTCGGCATACTCCGCGTACATCGGCATCCCTCACGTTATAGAGGGCGACAGAAAGAACATAAAACTGACTTACAGAGAGGACTTTACACGCAATATTCCGCCTATATGCGCGGGCGAATCGGACTGCATAGGCTTCGGAACCGACACGCACGCCTTCGGCGGACTCAATAAATATATAACCCTCGCGGGAGTAAAAATAGACTGCGACAGGTCGCTTATCGCGCACAGCGACGGCGACGTGGTTATACACGCCCTTATGGACGCTATACTTTCAGCCTGCGGGCTGTACGACATAGGGCATTACTTCCCCGACACCGACAAAAAATACAAGGGGGCTGACAGTACAAAGCTTCTGCTTGAGGTTATGGATATGGCGGCGAAAAGCGGACGAGCTTTGCAGAACGTTTCGGTAACCGTACTGGCGGAAAAGCCGAAGCTCGCCCCTAAAACCGACGAAATGGCGGCAAATATAGCCAGACTATGCGGCATCGAAAGGCAATATGTGGCCGTGGCCGCAGGCACTAGCGAAAAACTCGGCTTTGTAGGCGAAGGCCTCGGCATTACAGCCTACTGCACCGTTTTAATGAAGAGAAAGTAGACTCACGCGATTTCTTTTGGTTTTCTGTCCAAAACAAATTGTGTGAATACGGTTTTTATATGGCTAAAAATATTCAGACAACCTACGTTTGCAGCGAATGCGGGGCGGTGAGCCCGAGGTGGCTCGGAAGATGCCCCTCCTGCCTCGCCTTTAACACGATGACGGAAGAAATCGTTACCCCCTCCCCCGCCGCTAAAAAAACTTCATACACGGCCGCGTCCAAGGCCGTGCCGCTTTCCAAAGTGGAGTATAAAAGCTACGGGCGGACGAGCTCGGGCATATCGGAGTTCGACACGGTAATAGGCGGCGGCATTGTAAAGGGCTCATTAATCCTTTTAGGGGGCGACCCCGGGATAGGCAAATCTACCATTTTAACGCAAATTGCCGCCACACTATCCCTAAACCACAAGGTTTTATACTTTTCCGCCGAGGAGAGCTGCTCGCAGGTTAAAATGCGGGCGGAAAGGCTTGGCAAGGCCTGCGGAGACCTTCTTTTAATCAACGAAACGTGCATAGACGGGCTGGAAAACGAGCTTGAAGGCGTGGAATTTTGCGTGATAGACTCCATACAGGCGGTGTATACCGAGGATTTATCCTCTTCGGCGGGCTCGGTAGGGCAGGTACGCGAATGCGCCTCTAAACTTATGCGAATAGCAAAGAGCCGCGGCATAACGTTTTTTATAATAGGCCACGTTACAAAGGAAGGCGCCCTGGCAGGCCCTAAAGTGCTTGAACACATTATGGATACCGTGCTGTACTTTGAAGGGGAAAACCAGGAAAATTACCGCATACTGCGTTCGGTCAAAAACCGCTTCGGCAACGTGAGCGAGGTCGGCGTGTTTGAAATGACCGACAAAGGCATAATCCCCGTAACCGATTATTCGGGCATATTCCTGTCCGAAAGCAGGGGCCAGGAGGCCGGCGCGGTGGTTACCCCCGCTCAGACGGGCAACAGATGCATGAACGTTGAAGTGCAGACGCTTATTTCCAAAACGAGCTTCGGCAACCCGAGAAGAATGTCGCTCGGCGTAGACTACAACAAACTCGCCCTGCTTTTAGCGGTGCTTGAAAAGCGCTGCGGCGTACATTTAGGCGGCTACGACGTATACGTAAACGTCATGGGCGGAATGAGGTTGAACGAACCTTCCGCCGACCTCGCAGTATGCGCCGCCCTCGCCTCCTCCTTTTACGACGTCCCTATAGACAAATACACGGCGGCCTTCGGCGAAGTCGGCCTGACGGGCGAAGTAAGGGCTGTTTCGTATGCCGAAAAGCGTGTAGCCGAGTGCCTTAAAATGGGTTTCAAAAAGGTGCTTGTGCCCGCAAAAAATATGAAGTCAATGACAAAATACCTCGATAAAATAGACATAGTGCCCGTCCTTTACGTAGGAACGATGGTAAAAAACCTGTTTAAAACAACTTGACGCGTAAAATTTAAGCGGCGGGAAAAACCCGCCGCTTTTCTATTTGTATTAAAGTAAAAATGCTCCCTGCCTTACCAAGATCTGCCCGTATTGCCGACGGCAATGCGGAATTTTGAAGCCACAGCCTTTGACGGAATTTTTTTGAGCCTGAACTGCCAGTTGCCGGAAGAGGTCGAGGGCGTATTCATACGGCTGTCGTTATTTAAGCATAAGACGTCCTGTATCGGCACCACGCTTATCTGCGATTTTGTGCCTAACGCGCACACGCACAAAGCTTTTACCGCGTCCTCTTTTTTGGATATAGGGTAATGGAAACCTTCGTACCGCAAAGCCAGCCGCAAATTCACGGAAAATTCTTTAAACTGCTCGTCGGTCATATTTTCGATAAACCCTAACGCCGTGTCGTTGTCGTGCGTTCCCGTATACGTAACCGAATTTTCGGCGATAAATTTAGGCAGATATTCGTTTGTCTTGTTGCCGTCGAAGGCGAACATCAGAATTTTCATCCCGGGGAAGCCCGTGCCGTCGCGAAGTTTAATAACCCCGTCGTCTATAACGCCTAAGTCTTCGGCTATTACGCTAAGCTTTCCTAAGCTCTTTTCAATAGTTTCAAACAGGGATATTCCCGGCCCTTTTTTCCATTTACCCGTTTCGGCCGTAGGGGCGTCGGCGGGGATTTCGTAATATCTGTCAAAGCCGCGGAAGTGGTCTATCCTCACTATATCGTAAAGCTCAAGCGCCCCCGCCATCCTGTCCGTCCACCAGCTATAGCCCTCTTTTTCAAGCCTCTGCCAGTCGTACAAAGGGTTGCCCCAAAGCTGGCCTGTCTTTGAAAAATAATCGGGAGGCACTCCCGCCACCGCGACGGGGTTTAAATCTTCGTCCAAATCAAACAATTCAGGGCGGCCCCATACGTCGGACGAATCGTACGCCACATACAAAGGTATGTCGCCTATTATGCGTATACCCTTGGAATTAACGTACGCCTTAAGCTCTTTCCACTGCCTGAAAAATTCATACTGCAAAAATATCCAGAACAGGTATTCGTCTCTGTTTTTCTCTTTAAACTTTTCAAGGGCCTCTTTGTTTTTGAATTTATACTCTTCGGGGAATTTGTCAAAGGTTACGTTATATGTCTGCTTCAACGCCATAAAAAGGGCGTAATCTTCAAACTTGCCGCCTGCGACAAACTCAGCAAATTCTGTATTTTTTGTATCGAACCTCGCGTAAGCCTTGCGAAGCGTCTTGTACCTTTCAACATACAGCCTGCCGTAGTCTATATTTCCCTCAGGCGTTTTTGCGTCTTCAAGCTCGCCCTTGGTTAAAAGGCCGTCGCTTTGAAGCTGCTCCAAATCTATAAAATAAGGGTTGCCCGAACGGCAGCACACAGACTGGTAGGGCGAATCGCCGTAACCCGTCTGCACAAGCGGAAGTATCTGCCAGTATTTTACCTTTGCGTCTGACAAAAAGTCGGCAAATTCGTAGGCTTCTTTGCCAAGGCTGCCTATGCCGTAGTCGTTAGGCAGGGAAGAAATATGGCACAGAATGCCCGCTCCCCTCTCAAAACTCTGTCTCTTCATATTCTGCTTCCTTAAATTATTTTCTCTTGTTATAATATTTTTTTGATGCGGTCTATCGCCTCGGCCGTCTTTTCGTAGGTGTTGAACGCGGTAAGGCGGAAGAACCCTTCGCCGTTTTTGCCGAAGCCCGAGCCGGGGGTGCCTACAACGTTGGCCTCGGCAAGCAGTTTATCGAAGAAATCCCAGCTATCCATGCCGCATTTAAGCCATATGTAGGGGGAATTTTTGCCGCCCGTATGGTAAATGTTCATCTCTGTAAGGGCATCGGAAATAAGATTTGCGTTCTTCTGGTAAGCCAGGATATTTTCCCTGCACTGCCTTACGCCTTCGGGCGAATACGCCGCCTCGGCCATCCTCTGCTGAATGTAGCTCGTTCCGTTGTATTTGGTGGACTGCCTTCTCGCCCACATTTTGGCGAGTTTGCCGCCGCAAAGTTCGTCGGGAACCACGGTATACCCGCAGCGCGTACCCGTAAAGCCCGCCGTCTTGGAAAACGAACAAAGCTCCACGGCGCAGGTCCTCGCCCCTTCTACAGCGAAAATGCTCCTCGGAACGTCTTTTTCGGTGACGAAAGCTTCGTACGCCGCGTCGTAAATTATCACCGCCCCTAAACTGTTGGCGTAGTCTACCCACGCCTTAAGCTTTTCGTAAGAGAAAGCCGCCCCCGTAGGGTTGTTTGGCGAACAGAGATAAATTATGTCGCATTTCAAATTTTTGTCGGGGAGGGGCGCGAAGTCGTCTTCCTCGGTGGCGTCGCAGAAGATTACCTTCCTGCCGCTCATCACGTTGCTGTCAAGGTAAACGGGATAAACGGGGTCGGGAATAAGCACTACGTTGCCGTCGTCGAACATATCCACAATGTTGCCGCAGTCGCTTTTGGCGCCGTCGGATACATGGATTTCATGAGGGGCGATTTTTACGTTAAATGAGGCATAGTAGCGGCTGATTGCATCCCTTAAAAATTCGTAGCCCTGCGAATCGGGGCTGTAGCCGCGGAATGTTTTTGCGTCGCCCATCTCTTTTACGGCCTTTACGCCCGCCTCAACCACGCACGGGGCGAGCGGACGCGTTACGTCGCCTATGCCGAGTTTAATAATGTCGGCGGAAGGGTTTTCCGCCGAAAACTTTTTAACGCGGTTAGCTATTTCCACAAAAAGATAACTGCTTTTTATATTGTCGTAATTAGAATTAAGCTTCATGATTTATTCCTTTAATTTATTTCTCGCCGTTAACGCTCTCTGTTAGAAAACTACGAAATTCGGTAGCCCTCTTTTCTTGGCTTCCCTCGGGGGAAGCTGGCTGCGTTAGCAGACTGATGAGGGCAGGTTATTATAATAGAAATTAATATTTTAAACAACTTGCGTGCCTACCAAGCCTGTTGGTCGCGAGTACTCGCGAGATCCTTCGACTTCGCTCAGGATGACAGGACAAAGGCTCCCCTATTAAGGTAGCGTAGCATACACAGCAGAGCTGTCAACGCAGTTGACTGAGGTTTTTTTTATTTCTCACTCAATATTTTCCGCCATATATTTCACAGCCGAGCTTATAAACTCGCGGAATATAGGGTGCGCCTTCTGCGGGCGGGATTTAAATTCGGGGTGGAACTGCACGCCTACAAAAAAGTCGTTAGCGGGTATTTCTACCGCCTCAACCAAAAGGCCCGTAGGGGAAGTTCCCGCGATGCTCATTCCCGCCGCCTCTATCTCGTCGCGGAAGTCGTTGTTGAATTCATATCTGTGGCGATGGCGTTCAGAAATTTCGTCCGCGCCGTACGCCTTTTTCATAATTTTGCCAAGCACTTTGCAGGGGTACGCCCCTAACCGCATTGTGCCGCCCATCTTTACTCCCTTCTGGTCGGGCATAAGGTCTATTACAGGGTGTTTTGATTCGGGGTTGAACTCAGACGAGTTGGCGTCTTTATATCCTAATACGTTGCGGGCAAATTCGATTACCGCCGTCTGCATGCCGAGGCATATGCCAAGGTAGGGCACGTTGTTTTCGCGGGCGTATTTGGCGCACAGTATTTTGCCCTCTATGCCCCTGTTGCCAAAGCCTCCGGGCACAAGTATGCCGTGTACGCCGCTCAAAATTTCGCCAACGTTTTCTTCGGTGAGTTCTTCGGTGTTTACCCATTTTATGTCTATCTTGGCCGCGTTTTCGTACCCCGCGTGAGCGAGAGCCTCCGCCACCGAAAGATATGCGTCGTGAAGCTGCACGTATTTTCCGCAAAGGGCTATCTTCACCGTTTTATCCCTCGCGTCTATCCTCGCGAGCATCTTATTCCACTCGGTAAGGTCAATAACCCTCGGGTCAAGCTTTAACCTGTTGCACACTATCTGCGAAAAATGACTCTTTTCAAGCATTATAGGCGCCTGGTACAGTACGGGAAGGGTCAAATTTTCTATGCAACATTCGGGGGCGACGTTGCAGAACATAGAAATTTTCGCCCTTACGTCGGGGGGCATATGCGCGTCTACCCTGGCTATTATAATGTCGGGGTTTATACCCATGCCCTGAAGCTCCTTTACAGAGTGCTGCGTAGGTTTGGACTTGAATTCTTCCGAGCCGGAAATATAGGGCACTAACGTTACGTGTATAAAGCAACAGTTATCCCTGCCTACCTCGCGGGCCACCTGCCTTATCGCCTCGATAAACGGCTGGCTCTCTATATCGCCTATGGTGCCGCCTATTTCGGTAATTACAACATCCGCGCCCGTGGTTTTGCCTACATTATATATAAACGTCTTGATCTCGTCGGTGATATGAGGTATAACCTGCACCGTCTGGCCGAGGTACTCTCCGTTGCGTTCTTTATTAAGGACGTTCCAATACACCTTGCCCGTGGTAAGGTTAGAGTATTTATTTAAATTTTCGTCGATAAACCTTTCGTAGTGGCCTAAATCGAGGTCCGTTTCGGCGCCGTCGTCGGTTACAAAAACTTCGCCGTGCTGGTAAGGGCTAATTGTGCCGGGGGCAATGTTGATGTAAGGGTCAAGCTTTTGCGAAGCCACTTTGTAGCCCCTGCATTTAAGCAGCCTGCCGAGGGAGGCCGCCGTAATTCCCTTGCCTAACCCCGATACAACGCCGCCTGTTACGAAAATATATTTTGTCATAGGTTATTCTCCCGTACGCAGCGCTTAAAGCGCCCCGAATAAAATAAAAAATCTAATTTATTATAACATAATAATGCGGCCAACGCAACTGACTTGACTAAATATTTGCTTTGCAAATTATTTTCACAAAAAATGACCAAGTAAAAGAAAAATACAATAAAAAATTTTCTAAAAAAAGCATACTTTTTTAATTTACCCCCTTGCCAAGTTTTTTATTATGTGATAAACTGTTTTTAGACTGAAAAACTGTGTTTTTTGTATCCATTTTTTTGTACTGTTAAAGTATGCTTTTTTTAGAAAATTTTTTAT
>JAJPXK010000094.1:0-1032 GCA_021205485.1 Clostridia bacterium
AAAATATATAGAGATATGAAAATTTCTTTCGGCGGGGCAATAAAATGTTAATTGTTGACTTAACCTCAACATACAAAGGGGAAGCTATATGGCTCCCCTATCAGGGGAGGCTTTTCCTGTCACTCTGAGTGAAACGTAGGCGTAATCGAAGAATCCCCTTTACATTATAAGGGGAGGCAATAAGCGTATTTCACCCGTAAAAAATAAAAAACAGCCTGAACAAGGCTGTATTGTCTGCATATAAAATCAGGTAAAACGTTTAAGCCAGGTTAAATCCAGCTTCCACTCGGCGATGCCGTTCCTGCGGCGGTGGTCTTCGTTGGCCTTGCCGAGCGCCTTGCGGTAGTCGGCGTAGCCGCAGCCATTCACCTTCATAAAATGCTCGCTCGCCGCCTTTTCGTTGCCTTTAAGGCTTGTTCTGCCTATGTGTATAACGGCGTGGCAGGCGGGACATACGGCTATTACGGCCTCAAGCTTCTGCGTGGCGGTGTCTTCGTTATAGCTCCACCGCTCGTGAGCCTCTAACCTGTTTGACGGGGCCCCGCAAATCATACACTTGCCGCCCGCGCGGGCGTAAGCGTCTTTACGCACTATATTCCACTGCTCAGGAGACAGAATGCTGCGTAAATTGCTGTACCAGCAACTGTCGGGCACAAGTTCAAAATTTAACTTATATTCCATATTTTATTTACCTTTATTGGCCTATCGGCCTTTAAGGCTCCCCTATTAGCGACGAGCCTTAAAAAATTACTTTGCCAGAGTCTGGCGGACGGCCTTTTGCCAGCCGTCTAAAAGGCGGGCGCGTTTTTCCTCTGCCATAGAGGGGATAAACGTTCTGTCTGCCTCGGAAAGCGACTGAACATCGCTCATCTGCCAGAATCCGCAGGCGATCCCCGCGAGGTACGCCGCCCCCTGCGCGGTGCTTTCGGCGACTTTAGGCCTTACAGCTTCGCAGCCCGTTATATCCGCCGGGAACTGCATTAAAAATGTGTTGGCGCTCGCCCCGCCTTCTACCTCGAGGCGGGATACCTT